>DATNPE010000552.1:0-3000 GCA_036703355.1 Allocoleopsis sp.
AGCAACCCCCACCTCGATCATGGTGGGAACTGGCAAGGGCGCAGAAAACGGCATCCTGATTAAAGGTGCTGATAGCCTGGAACTCGCCCACCAAATCCAAACCATTGTCCTTGACAAAACCGGAACGCTGACTCAGGGCAAACCCACGGTAACCGACTTTGTCACGGTGAAGGGCACGGCTGATGGCAATGAACTGAAACTCTTGCAACTAGCAGCGGCGGTAGAGCGCAATTCTGAACACCCCTTAGCCGAAGCTGTGGTGCAATACGCCCAGGTTCAACAAGCGGAGTCGGCAGCAGTGGAGGGCTTTGCCGCGTTCACTTCAGTGAGCGACTTCGTCGCGATCGCAGGCAGTGGAGTCGAAGGGCAAGTTAGCGGCCATCTCGTACAAATTGGCACCCAACGCTGGCTGGAAGAACTGGGCATTGCCACACAAGCGCTACAAACCCCACGCGATCGCCTAGAGTATTTGGGCAAAACCGTGATTTGGATTGCAGTTGATGGCGAAGTAGAGGCGATCATGGGGATTTCGGACGCCCTCAAACCCTCCTCAGCCCAGGTAGTGCGAACGCTGCAAAAACTCGGTTTAGCAGTGGTGATGCTGACCGGAGATAATCAGCGGACAGCCAGCGTGATTGCTCGCGAGGTGGGAATTGAGCGAGTTTTGGCGGAGGTGCGCCCGGAGCAGAAAGCGGCCACGATCGCCTCGCTACAAGCTGAAGGCAAAGTGGTGGCAATGGTAGGAGATGGCATCAATGACGCGCCCGCTTTAGCCCAAGCTGATGTCGGCATTGCCATTGGTACTGGAACCGATGTTGCGATCGCCGCCAGTGACATCACCCTGATTTCTGGAGATCTGCAAGGCATTGTCACCGCCATTCAACTTTCCCGCGCCACCATGCAGAACATTCGGCAGAATCTCTTTTTTGCGTTCATCTATAACGTGGCTGGTATTCCGATCGCTGCTGGAATCCTCTTCCCCATCTTTGGGTGGCTGTTGAGTCCAATTATTGCGGGCGCGGCAATGGCCTTTAGCTCGGTTTCAGTCGTCACCAATGCATTGCGGTTACGCAAATTTCAACCTAAAACGTTCGTTCATTAGTGGCGGAGGCAATGATGAGGCTCAAGCACTCCACGTTTCTCGGTACTGTGGCAGGTTTCGGATTCCTACTAAGCAATCTTTCAGGGGCGATCGCGACGGAGATGCCCGCACACTCAAATCCAAGCGATCGTCAATTTCAGCGACTTGAACAGCCTCTCAGTCATAAAGCGATCGTGACGTTAGGAGGACTGGGACTGATCGGGTTAGAACTGTGGTGGTTTCTCCTGAGTAAACCTAAATCTCGCCGCATTAATGTTGACAATGGCATTCAGGAGGTAACTGTCACCGTCGATGGAGGATATGAACCTAGCCAGATTATTGTGCAAGCGGGTCAACCTGTACGGCTCAATTTCTACCGCAAAGATCCCAGCAGTTGCTTAGAGGAAGTACGCTTTCCTGACTTCCGGATCTCCCAGAATCTCCCGGTTAACCAAACTACAGCGATCGAGTTTACCCCAGACAAGCCTGGTAAATATGAGTTTACTTGTGGGATGAATATGTTTCGGGGTTTGGTCGAGGTTCAATGAGCCTTGATACAGCTTATATGCCTGCCTCAGTTAGCGCCTGCTGCAAATCATCTGTAAGGCTCAGGCGCTCTGCCCACTCCGCCAAATAGCCGTAATCCAAGCCCTCAAACTGAACTTTGAGCATCCCCAACACATCTCGCCATTGCTTCTCAGATTGTTTTCCCCGCCCCCAGAGCAGTTTCGCCAAAATCAGATCTTCCGGGGAGATCACCCACACTTGCAACACCCCCGATTCATCGATCGCTTCTAATCGCCGACGGTTGAGCTTGGAGCGATCGAAGTCAGAAGTGGCACTCAAGACCAAATCAGCATTAAGCACCTGCTCCATATGCGTCACGCTCAAAGTGCTACCTTGTCCCCGATGGATCTCATCTACAGCCCCCGCAGGACAGTAGAAACCTTCCTGTTCTAGCGCTGCTACCAGTTGAGCAATATCCTCTCGTCTCAGCTCCACCACTAAATCCATATCACGAGTGGTGCGAGGATCGCCATACATACTGGCCGCTACACCTCCCGTGATGTAGTAAGGAATCGCCAGCCGCTCTAGAATCGGATGCAGGAGACGAGCAATTTCACTAGGATCTTGTATCCACATCGCAGGGTCACTTGTTGGAATCAGGCAAGGCAACCACTTCTCATCTAAAACAGATTGGGCAAAGCGGAGCCGAAACGTCGATTCATTGGCTTTCCTTATGCCTCGCAAAGAAACCGCTCTAGCCCAGCGCGTCAGTTTTGCCGCCATCGCCCAACGTTGAGCATTCGTACGCTGGCGCAAGAGCTGAAACTGGTAGACATCAGATTCAACACTGGTGTCTACGGCCTGAGGCTGGTATCCTACCTTCGCGATCGCCATACATTTCTCTCTAGCCATTCTATCAACTCTAGCTCTTTCTTCAAAAAAGTTGTAGTATCCTCTTGACACTTTGTAGTACGCTGTATTATTTTTGTAGCATAAGGAGGTGATACCAATGGTTCATATTCGATTTGAAGGGCGATCGCTCGATGTTACAGAAACTCAACTGGGTATTACCGCAGGCATGAATGATGTGGCAGTCAAAGAGCGAGTATCGCAGCATTTGGATGTCCATACAAATCGTCTTTCTGCCTATGTGATTGATCGCCGCCCTAGTGGAGATTTGATTATCCGTCCTGAAGCGGTTTACGGCTAGATTATGCTTTCCGCACCCTAACCAGAAAAGCTTACATACTTTGGGACCAGAAGGTAGCAGGTGCAACTCCTGTTGACTCCGTTAGGGGTTATAGCTCAATGAGTAGAGCATCTGGATGTATCGAAACAGCTTTTCTAACTTGTGTGGAATCCTAATTTAGTGGTGCTTCCTCCAATCGTTTCCTTGTCTCCATACGGAGGTC
>DATNPE010000553.1:0-4222 GCA_036703355.1 Allocoleopsis sp.
GGATCAATTGGAATCACCTGACCCAATTTCTAGATCAAAAACTAACCCATCTACCAACCTGGTCAGATTTCACAGGCTTTGCGGAAACCACCGCAGACCATATTCCTCCCCTCAGCCGTATCAAGGCACAAGTGGACATCGAAAGAAAAGCAGAGACCCATTGGGACCCTGCCTTTCAGCTTTACAGCGCTCTGATATTTTTACAATCTAGAGAAACGGACCAGTGAGAAGCAACGTTAAGAGAGGAGAGTCTCGAAACCAAGCAACTGGGTCATCAACTAGGTGGGAACTTTGACTTGGCGAGCCATATCCAAGAAGGAACTCATGTTAGGACCAGGACGACGGCGATCGCCAAAGCTAGAGAACGCGATCGCGGGTTCAGCAGGCTTTTGACCGTTTTGGCTGTTGGCCGCTGGAGCAGGAGCAGGGGCAGCTTCAGTCTTCACAGGCTCAGCTTTCGCAGGCTTTTTCGCTTCTGCCTTGGCAGGTTGAGCCGCAGGTTCTGGAGCTTGGGGTGCTTCTACCTTGGCAGCTTCTACCTTGGTCGCTTCCGCCTTGGCAGGTTGGGCTTTTACGGGTTCAGCTTTCGCCGCTTCAGTCTTGGCAGGCTGTCCATTAGCGGGAGCGTCATCTAATTCCATGAAGTAGCCTGACTTCCGCGTGGGCTGTGGCGCAGCACTATTCGCTGCTGACTTTTTGTTAAACAAGCCTGCTAAAAAGGCGAAAATTCCATTAATGAGTTTCTTAATAAAACCGAACATGATACCCGCTCCTAGCGTTAGTCCTGATGAGTTGAAGAAAAGCCTAAAAGATTGAAGCTAGCCGAGACTTACAGCTGCTATCTTTGTCTAATTAGATTATGAAAATTATGAAATTTTCTTATCCAAAAACACAAGATTGCTCAACATTAATTTACAAAAGTTTATTGACAATTTAGGAGGTACAAATACTTAGACAGTAAAAATGACTCGAAGAATTCCTAACTATAACGGATGTGACAGCCAGTGATTGACCTTCTCAGAATGACGCAGTCCCCTTAGCCAATCCATCAGCTGTCCTAACGGGGTAGAGAATGGCGATCGCTCCTATCTAAACTATGAATGCTAACAGAAGCCGCCTAGGAGTTACATGAGTTCTCGCCATCCCGTGTTGCTCATTCACGGAATTAATGACACTGAAGCTGTCTTCCACTCCATGTCCCGTTACTTAAACCGTTTCGGGTGGTTGGTGCATAGCCTTAGCTTAACGCCAAACAACGGTCACTTAGGTCTAGAACATTTAGCAGCTCAAGTTGCTCATTATGTAGCGAGGAACTTTGCACCCGATCAACCCTTTGATTTAGTGGGTTTTAGTATGGGTGGTATTGTCAGCCGCTATTATGTGCAGCGCTTAGGCGGCATCCAGCGAGTCAAGCGCTTTGTCACCATTGCTTCACCCCACCAAGGCACTTGGATCGCTTATGGATCTCAGCGTCCAGGCTGTGTGCAAATGCGTCCGGGTAGTCCGTTTCTCCAAGACTTGAACCAAGACGTTGAGATGCTAGAGCAACTCCACTTCACCTCCATTTGGACGCCTTTGGATTTGATGATTGTGCCTGCCAATAGTTCACTCATGCCTGTGGGCCAAAGTGTGCCTGTTTGGGTGCCTAGTCACGCTTGGATGGTGTCTCATCCCTACAGCTTGCAAGCCGTTGCCGCGAGTCTGAAAACTTCACTCCCCAGCTCTAGCTCTAGCGATCGCCAATCTGAGCAAAATCGCGATCGCCAAAAATGGCAGATGGATGGCAGTAGAACTTAAATTCCAGCAAATTGTGAAACGGATCTTCTAGGAAAAAGGTGCGGTGCTCTAGAGGGAGACCTGGAAAGCGTCGCTTCGGTGCTTGATAAAAGCGCAATTGTCGTTGTTCAGCTCGTTGCAGCAATGCTTCCCAATCAGATTCCACCGTAAACACTAGCCCGAAGTGTCTTGGATAGATGCCTCGTTGAGGGGTGAGGGGTTCGGAGGTTATGTGGGCAACCAGTTGGTGCCCGTATAAATTGAGAATCACCGAGGTCGCATTTTCACGCCCTACCGTACATCCCAACCCCTCGGCATAAAAAGTTTTTGTTTGGGCAATATCAGCGACTGGGAAAGCCAGGTGAAACAAGGCAGCACTCATAATGCTCTTTAGCTGTTACTAGCTCAAGTTTAGGGTGGAACTTGAAGACACGCACGGCTAATTTCCAGCGCTGGTTTGATTAAAACTCACGGATGTTAAGAACTACGTGCAATTTCTTTCCAGGTCGTCTAGATTGTGGTCTGATTTTTGACGAATAGCTGCTGTATAGACACTGATACTCTTAACTCAGCGTATGACTAGAATTTACTTTGCGACGAACCGCCGTCCCAACCGAGCCACCAATCCCGATGACTTTGGTAGCCAGTTTAGCGACGATGGTTTAGCAAATTTACGCTTTGGGCGAGCCGAAGTCACAGGTAGTAAGTTTGATCAGTTTCAAATTCAAGTCGCTCCTGAGAATCTATTTGCTGAACCACCTGTATTGGGTAGCCAAGCTATCTTTGATCAAGTTCGGAAACAGATGGTTCAGACTGGTGAAGACACGGTTATTTTCATTCATGGCTTCAACACTTCCTTTCACAGCTCTTTAAGTTGTGCAGCCCAGTTGCATCAGGTGCTGACTGCCAATGATCCGCTCAATCCAGGACAGCTCCTCAAGCTGAATATGTGCGTGTTTTCCTGGCCTTCCGATGGTTCTTTGCTGCTCACCAATCCGCGATCGCGCGATGCCGTTGCCTACAAAAACGATCGCTTGGACGCTGCTGCTTCTGGCACTGCCTTTGCGCGGGCGTTTCTGAAGTTGGCTGACTTTATTAACGATATTAATCAAAATTCTCAGCCCCGCTGTAACCAACGATTGCACCTCATTGCTCACAGCATGGGCGCTTATGTCTTGCGATCGGCCTTGCAGGAAGTCAAGAAGCAGGTCGCGCAGTTACCCAGAATCTTTGACCAAGTGATACTCACGGCGGCTGATGAAGATGATGATGCCTTCGATCTGGACTATAAGCTCTTTCCCTTGCCGCGCATCACTCGTCGCACAAGTGTCTACTTCAACCGCAATGACCTAGCGCTGTGGGCTAGCGATACTCTGAAAGGGAACCCACCGCGTTTGGGTACCGATGGCCCGATTCAACCGCAACAATTGCCTCGCAACGTCTACTCCATTGATTGCACCGATATTATTGCCCGGATTACTGATCCGGCGGAGCATGGCTATTTCATCAGTGTGCCGCGAGTTGTGACCGATATGCGCCAAGTGTTACGCAACCAAATTCCTGACGAAATCCCAGGACGACGCTATATCCCTGAAACCAATCGCTACCGCCTACTCATGGGACTCGATCCACAAAACCGCTCCTAGGACCAAGCTGCCTTAGAGAGTCTTGTTCCGATGGTGCCTTGATGTCGCGATCGCCACTCCTACAAAGGTTCCGTATCTTTTGCACAGCGGAAGCCTGCCAGAATTTGTCGAGTGCCAGGGTCATACCAGTTGCGGAAGGCACAGCGCAATCCCCAAGGTCGCGTTACCCAACTGCCACCCCGTAACACGCGATGCTGGCCATCAAAATACACCTGGGAGTAACCACGATAGGGGTAGAACTCAAACCCGTCATAGCCCTCAAACCAGGAAGCCGTCCATTCCCAGACATTCCCCAGCATGTCGTAGCAACCATAGGCACTTTGACCCTGGGCGTAGGCATGAACTGGGGTGGTGCCACCCTGTAAGTGGTCGTGGTTACATCGCTCAACGCTCGGAAAAGTTTCACCCCAAGGGTAGGTTTGGCGTTGTTGGGTTTTAGGGTTCCAACTGGCAGCCTTTTCCCACTCGGCTTCGGTGGGCAAGCGTTTGCCGACAAAGTGAGCGTAGGCTTCAGCTTCATAACAGCTCACCCCACACACAGGATGATTGGCCCAAGCGGGTTGGTCTTGCCAGTAGAGCGGTTGAGTGATGTTGTTGGTCTGTCGCCACTGCCAACCTGCTGCTGACCACCACTCTGGATGGTCGTAGCCGCCAGCGTTAATAAATTTTTGGTACTGGCCATTGGTGACGGGGTAGCGATCGATCCAGTAAGTGTCGAGGTGAACGGTGTAGACGGGGCGTTCGTTATCGATCGCGTCTAGGGAATCATTACCCTGCTCAAAGCTTCCGGCGGGAATGCA
>DATNPE010000554.1:0-5147 GCA_036703355.1 Allocoleopsis sp.
AGTGGCAGGTGCGGCGGGAACGGTTGGCAGTGCTGCAACTCACGCAGGGAGTGCGATCGTCGGAACGGCGGTAGGCATTGGTGGGGCAGTGGGTAATACTGCTGTTCAGGCGGGTGGTGCTGTAGTGGGGACAGCGGTAGGCATTGGTGGGGCAGTGGGTAGCGCTGCTTGGCAGGCCACTGATGGGATTGGCTACGTCTTGGATATGATTACTCACAGCCCACAGTTGCAGGAACTGACCAAAGCGGTAAAAGTGGATTGGCTGGTCAGGATTATTGAGCAAGTTGATGTGATCAAGGCTGAAACTCAGGTCAAAAATCTTCAGCAAAAATATCCTCAAGAAAAACCGAGCGATATTGCCCATCGCTTGATGCTAGAGAAAGCCCTGTATGTGGGTGGCTCTGGATTAAGTAGTAGTTTGGTGCCAGGATTTGCGGCAGCGTTGTTTGCAGTTGACCTCGCTGCGACGACTGCCATTCAAGCTGAAATGGGGTATCAAATCGCTTGTGCCTATGGCTTTGACCTCAGTGAACCAGCCCGTAAAGGAGAAATTGTGGCGATTTTTGGGCTGGCATTAGGGGGGAGCTATGCGCTCAAGGCGGGTCTCGGTTTCCTTCGCAACATCCCGATGGCTGGTGCAGTGATCGGTGCAAGTAGTAATGCCGCCGCTCTTTATGCCGTTGGTTATGCTGCTTGTCGTTTCTACGAAGCTAAGCTCAATCCTGCCAGTAGTGAGGCTAAGGCTGCCGCTTCACCCGCTGAGAGCGAGGAATATCTGAGACAGGCAGTGGCTCAACAAACGGTGATGGATCAAATCCTGGCACATCTGGTTTTAGCGGGGAATCCTGGTAAGACTTGGCAACAGATCTTACCCGAACTGCAAACTTTGAACTTAAGCCCAACTTCTCTAGAGGCGATCGCCGAGCATATCCAAGCCCCCACTCCTTTAAAGACATTGTTGAATCAGCTTCAGCCTGATTTTGCAGTGCCTCTAATTGCCCTGAGCCAGAAAATTGCTGAACTCGATGGGGTGACGACTTCAGCAGAAGTCCGGGTAATTGAGCAAATCAAAACGAAATTTCCTATGGAAGCCGTATTTTCTCAATGATGCTTAACTAAATAACTGGGAGACCGAACAGGTGAGGCTAGGTAGCAAGGGTGAAGTCAGTTCATCGCTGGCAAATAGAGTGGTGGCTAAAACTAGAGTTGCTTGCTCTCGGCGATAAATTTGAATCTGTTGCGATCGCCAATCAGCAATCCAATACTCTTGCACGCCTTGAGTTGAGTAAAGTTTTAGCTTCACCTGGCGATCGCGGCGTTCATCTTTTTCACCCACCGATAACACTTCAACTACCAGTTCTGGGGCGGCAACTAGATGCCCAGCTTCATCTAGGAGCCTAGCAAGCCGTTCTTTACTTGCCCAAACAACATCTGGAATCACGTTATCGGCATCTGTGAAAATGATGCCAGCACTGGTGACTGCTTCTCCCAAACCTGTTTCTCGTGACCAGAGCTTCAATGCAGTACAAATGTTGTCAGCAACTCGTTGGTGATTCCAATGGGGCGCTCGCGTCACAAATAACTCTCCATCCACAATCTCATAGCGGTTGCCGTTTTCTGGTAGCAATTCCAGATCCGCAGTTGTCCAACGAATTTGGTTGGTAGTAGGTGGGTTCATCGTGGCCCTCCTATTAGGAGCCTCCACAGAGTTGGGTGTGTCTGCATTCTAGTATGGTGGTTCAAGCTTTGTCGGCGATCGCAAGGGATATCCTTAAGCGTTAGCGGTATACACAGCCCAGGTATTTCGCCCCTGCTTTTTTGCCCTGTAGAGAGCTTCATCCGCTTGAGCAATCAGGTTATAGACTGTAGTCTCAGGATTGGGAATTTGGACCGTGATACCCAAGCTCACCGTGACAAAGGAGGTTGAGGCGAGGGAGGATTCTGGCAGCGAAATCGCTAATTTTTGGATAGCTTGCTGAATGTTTTTGGCCACATGGATGGCCCCCTGCAGATCGGTTTCTGGCAAAATTACAGCAAACTCTTCGCCCCCGTAGCGGCAGATTTCATCTACCGGACGCTGAAGCACATCTTTTACCGCTTGAGCAATAGACTGAAGACAGCGATCGCCCGCTAAGTGGCCAAACTCGTCATTGAAGAACTTAAAGTAGTCCACATCGATCATGAGCAGCGCCAAAGGCTTTTGATTGCGTTTTAGTCTTGCCCACTCTTGCTCAAGCTTGCTATTAAAGTGCCGCCGATTGGGAACTTGAGTCAAAGCATCTAAATTGCTGAGCAACTCTAGCTGGGCATTGGCAATTTCTAGCGATCGCACCGATTGAGTCAGTTGATCAGCTTGATTCTTAATCTGAGCCAACATCGAAGCGTGCTCTAGAGCAACGGTAAATTGAGCAGCAAGTTGACGAACGAATTGCAGTTCTGAAGCGATCCACTCGCGGGGACTACGGCATTGATGAATACACAACAGGCCCCATAAAGTACCATGTTGGGTAAGCGGCACAATAATTTGAGCCTTAATTTGGAATTTTTCTAGGATGGCGAGATGACAGTCAGATAGGTCCGCGTCATAAATATTGCTTAAAACCTGTATGCGGCCCTTTTGATACTCAACTGCATACTCTTCACCAAAGCATTGATCTCTGACTCGGACAGCGATCGCTGAGTCATATTCAGGCAGAACGTTTTCGGCGACAAACTCTCCAACACAATAACGACTGTCAGGTTCAAACTGAAAAATACCAACGCGATCGGTTCTCAAAACCTTCCGCACTTCTTTGACCGTAGTTTTGAATAAAATATCTAAGTCTAAAGATTCCCGAATCTCAGCAATCAGATTCAACAAAATTTCTTGTTGATCGCTAAAAGCTTGAATTTCTTGAGCTTTTTGATGAGCCTGGGTCAGTAAATTAGCTTGTTTAACGGCAAAGCCAAGCTGGGTCGCAACTTGGGATAAAAACTGAATATCTAGCTCCGTCCAGTGCCGAGACCCAAAATGTTGATAGGCTCCCAAAATCCCCCATAACTCCTGACCCACAAAAATTGGAGCCGTAGCAAAGGCATTAATCTGATACTGAATTAAGATATCAAGGTGACATTGGGAGAGGTTACAGTTAGAGACATCATCAATGGCAAATGTCTCGTTGCGGGCATAACGTCCCCCTTTGTTTTCTTGCAGGTAAGTGTCGTCCCAGACTGTTTTTTGATCCCACACTTCATCCCAACTGGGCTCGGCAAATTCGAAGTTATGGATGAATTCTCCACCCCAATTATCATCAAAACGGTAGACCGCAATTCGATCAGCCCGCAGTAGCTTACAAGTTTCTTTTGTGGTAGTGCGA
The DNA here is from genome assembly GCA_036703355.1 of Allocoleopsis sp. Lineage (GTDB taxonomy): Bacteria > Cyanobacteriota > Cyanobacteriia > FACHB-46 > FACHB-46 > Trichocoleus. The sequence goes on from DATNPE010000554.1 coordinate 3,357, forward strand.
AAAATAATGTCTAGATCCAGAGAAGCCCGAATCTTACTAATCACTCGATACAGAGATTGTTGTTGCTTTTCACGATCTTGCAGGGTCTTTTGATAGGTTTCTACTTGAGCCTGCAATTGGCGACGGCTAGGAGCCTGAAAAAGACGACATTTGAGGTTATAGACCCACTTACTAAACCACATTGGACCGCTCTTGGCGAAGAGAACACTGTACAAGTTTTGGCAAGTCGCAATTTATACCAACTGCGTAACCGTGACTCAGATCATGGTAAAGTCAAGAAAAATCTCTGATGGTATATAAATCCCCATGATTTCTGGTCGGATGGCAACAAGGCATCAGCTGACCAGATGTGTATTTTACTACCCGCTGTCTCCCACGCTACAATTCACTCACCTTTCAACACAGTAACCTTATATAAGCCTTAGCAATTTCACAAAACAAATAGCTTTTAAGTAGAGTTCCCAGCGAAGGTTAAATAAATCTAATAATTTGTCCCAGAAACATTTTTTCTGGTTAGGTGCCTTACTTGACACTAACAAAACGTTCCTGGGCGATCGCTCTAAGTTGGATTAAATCTTCGCGGCGCGAGACGGAGAGCGGGATAATGGTGCGAATAGCTTGCAATAAGAGTGCAGTATCCAATGGCTGTTTGAGATAGAGCGACTGATAGAGTGCAGAAATGACCGCTTGCTCGATCTCCGCCCCACTAAAGCCCTCGGTGGCTGTGACTAATTCTGTCAGGTTAAAGCGCTCTGGGGCTTGCTTGCGAAGCGTGAGATGAATCCGCACAATCACCTCACGCTCTGGGGCATCGGGCAAATCCACAAAGAAGATTTCATCAAAACGGCCTTTGCGGAGGAGTTCGGGCGGTAGGTGAGAGATGTCGTTGGCAGTGGCGACGACAAACACTTCCTGGGATTTTTCTTGCATCCAGGTCAGGAAGGAACCAAACAAGCGCCGACTCAACCCACCATCCGATTCATTGTTGCCGCCACCAAAACTCTTTTCGATCTCGTCAATCCACAAAACGGTTGGGGCCATTGACTCAGCGAGTTTAATCGCTTGGCGGAAGTTCTTTTCCGACTCACCAATGTATTTGTCGTAGAGCCTACCTGCATCTAGCTTCAGCAACGGCATTTGCCATTCCCGCGCGATCGCCTTGGCTGCTAGAGACTTGCCACATCCTTGAATCCCCACGATCAGAATGCCTTTGGGAGGCTGGAGGTTCAAAGCTTGAGCTTGGGCGCTAAACCCTACTTTGGCGCAAGCGAGCCAGCGTTTCAGTCCCGTAAAACCGCCTAACTCCAAAGTGCTGTCCTTAACTGGGAGATATTCTAGTAAGCCGCCTTCTCGAATAATCTGAGCTTTGCGTTGCAAGACTCGATCAATATCGCTGACGGTCAGCTTGCCATCTTCGAGCGCCGCATAGGCAATGACTTGGCGAGCTTGGTTCAGCGTCATACCGCTTAGAGCTTGCACGAGAGTTTGCACATCCTGGGGTTGCAGTTGCACCTGGATATGATTTTTGTTTTGCAGCGATCGCACCACTTCCGAAGTGGCTTGAAACAGCTCCTCGCGATTGGGCAGCTTCAGGTCATAGTAAACTGCACTATGAGCGATTTCAGCCGGGAGATTGATATTGTCTCCAGTCAGGACTAAGGTGGAGTGCTTCTGAGCAAACTGTTGCGCCACTTCGCGAAACTGCCGTGCCAGAGTCGCATCATCCAGGTGTCTGGCAAAATCCTTGAGCAAAAACACCCCTTTACCACTCATCTCCTCGATATGTTTGAG
>DATNPE010000555.1:0-15680 GCA_036703355.1 Allocoleopsis sp.
AATGCCACGGCTAATTGTGCGTTTGGTAGGTCCAGGGTTTGAAGCGGCGAAAGAGCGATTTGGGGCCCACCAGATTACCCTGACAGAGAGTTTAGATGAGGCGATCGCTCAGGTGGTTTCTCTGGCGAAGTCTGGCGCTAAACCAGGCTAAATATGCTTCCAAGCTTGATTCTGGTAGGTAGAAAAATATGAACTTTAATCCAGACAGCAAGGTCCTGGTTCAAGGCATTACCGAACCACTGGGAAAGCTTTATACGCCTCTGATGAAGGCTTATGGCACCAATATTGTGGCGGGGATCAGTCCTGGCTACGGCGGGCAACAACTTGAAGACATTCCCATTTTCAATATGGTGGAGCAGGCACTCCCGGCAGTTGGACCTGTGGATACCACGATTTTGTTTGTCTCTCCTTACCTGATTTTGGATGCAGCCCTAGAGGCGATCGCAGCGGGTATCCGTCAGATTATTATCGTCACGGAAGGTATGCCACCCCTGGACATGGTGCATCTCATTCGCAAGGCAGAAGCGACAGACACCTTATTGGTGGGGCCAAACTGCCCTGGTATTATTGTGCCGGGACAAAAGGTGTTGCTAGGAACGCATCCGGCTGATTTTTACACCCCTGGTCCCGTGGGCCTGATTAGTCGCAGCGGCACCCTCACCTATGAGATTGCCCTAGAGCTAACAAGAGCAGGCTTAGGCCAATCGATTGGGGTGGGGATTGGCGGCGATACCATTGTTGGTTCCTCATTTCCCCAATGGCTGCAAAGCCTAGACGAGGATGACACGACCGAAGTCATTGTTTTGGTAGGAGAAATTGGTGGAGACAGTGAGGAAGTTGCCGCCCGCTACATTGCTGAAGTGATTGACAAGCCTGTGATTGCCTATCTGGCGGGTCGCACCGTTCCGAAAGGAAAGCACATGGGTCATGCTGGGGCTATTATTGCCGCGCAAGTAGCAGAGTTGGGTACCGAAATCGGGACGGCTGACAGTAAGATTGCTGCTTTTAAGCGAGCCAATATTCCTGTAGCAGAGCGCCCTTCGCAAATTCCAGCTTTGGTGAAAAAGGCGCTCCGCTAGGTGCAATTCTGGTTAGATGCGGTGGGGGAACTGGGGCCGATCCTGAGGGCGATCGCTCAGCAAAGTCTTGGAAGCCGACTCTCCAATCTGCCGCACTTGGCGCGTCAAGCTTAAACCCAATAAACTCACCATGCTTAACTGGCCTAGCCAACTCAGCACAATTTCATATGCGGCAGCCTCCTGAATCGCAGCATAGGGAAACGCCGAGAACAGCCACAGCCCAGCCGCTTGGTCAGGTTCTAGGGACAAAATCGCCAAGACTAGGATTGGTAATACGACGGCTGCACTCACTGCCCCAAAAGCCCAAACACCCCGCTTAGGGGTCCGCAGGAGGAGTAAGAGTTGGGCTAGGACTGCATAGAGCGCCAGGATGCTAAAGCCTAGTACCAGTCCTGCGATCGCTTGATTTCTAGCTTTGATGGGTGGCCAAGCTAGCACCCAAAGCAGCAACATACCAGCGGCAATGCCCAGGTTAACTGCGATCGCCAAGCTTGCAGGACTTTTCTCACTCGATAGCAGCTCAGCAATGAGAGCCTTAGACCAAAAACGGGAACGACTCGCAGCCCGATCGCGCCGATATCTTGCCCAATCTTGAACCACTTGCCGATGTGGCAATACAGCTCCCATCAAGCCTAGAAAGAAAACTAAATTCAGCATCATCAAGGTATTGAAGTGCTGAAATAGCGTGTCTAGGAGATAGTGGTAAGCTTGCAACTCCTCACCGACAGGAGCCGTCGCAGGAATTTGGGAGATCGCTTTAGGAGTTCCCAGGGCTAAGCCTAAAATCAATGCTTCAAAGCAAACGGTTAAGCCATAACTTTGGTGCTTACTCCATAGAGAAATACTGGGATTGCGGAAGCGCCGCTGTATCCCCTGCCAAGCCCAGAAAGTCCACAAGCCGCAATTCAGTAAGCTGAAGCTGACAGCATTGAACCCGTTAGCACTAATGGGCAGCCCTAACCATTCCAGAGTTGAAAAGCTCTCGCGATACCAATTCGCCTGACTCAGCAGCTCTACAGGCAAGGTCTGAGCCAGGACCAAGGTAGGGGTGAGCAGGGTGAGGAGATCGAGGGGTGAGTGCTCAATGCTTCGGTTGATGGAGATCGACAGAAAAAAGAGTAAGGCTCCACTCCCTAACCAGGGCTGGAAACCTCCTAACCCAGTGCTGATCAATCCAAACAAAAAAGCAGCGCTATAGAAGCAAACACAGCTCGCTAAAATCGCTCCATACAAACCAAAAATGAGACTGAGAGAAATGCCAGCGATACTGCCTAACCAGAGGTGCAGAGGCACTGTCAGCAGCGCTGCCCCATAGAGCAAAATGGGCACCCCTAGCATTTTGCCGATAGACAGGCTGGAAGCAGACTGAGGGGTGAGCCGTAGAAAGTTGAGAGTGCCCCGCCGTTCCTCGCGATCGAGATCGCTGACCAATAGATAAGTACCAATCACTGGTAGCAGCACCATTGCGATCGCACTGAGCCTAATAAAGGCATCTAGGGACCACAATCGCCAATTAATTAACAAGTGGCCAAAGGCATCAGTCAGACAACTGACTGCGTAGTCTCGTTCTGGACCTGTGCAGTACTTGTGGCTAGACTCCAGCACACTAGGAAGCTGCCCCCAGTGGTACAGCAGAAAAATGAGTTGTCCCCCCACCGAAATCGCGATCGCAAGTAGCAGATTGCGGATCGTCAAGCGGCCTTTGATTTCTCGAAATAGTTGTGGGTTCCAATCCCCCAAACGGTCTAAGCCAACTTGTAGCATGGCAGTTCTCTCCTAGTAGTGATTGGGTGAGTCACGATTTGGGTCATCAAAGCTCAGCCAATGGCGATCGCTAATCTGCGTGGTGGGGTTTTGGCTGCAAAGCGGTATCTCTTCCAGTGAGCAAAGCTTTCGTTTCGGAAGTACCGAGTTGTGCCAGGTTTCGAGTAAAGCGGACAGTCAACAACCCCAGCAAACCCAATTGCCCTAACCAACTCAAGGCGATCGCAGCTGGAGCCGCCTCCTCCAAAACTAGCCAGAGCAAAGGCGAAAAGAGCACGAGTTCTTTGGCGTGAGTCACTTCTCCTTGGCCTGCCAAAACCAGAAGCAGCGGTGGCAGGAAAGCAAGACCACCAATGGCGACCGCCACTTGCAAACTGTATTGCCGCGATTTAGCTAAAGTGGCCAATTGAGCGATCGCTGCGTAGATCGCCAGCACCGTCGCACTGAGTAGCAACCCCATCAGCAAGCGAAATTTGGGCGCTTCACCAGATGCCACAAACATCCAAGTAGCCAGAATTGCCACCACCAGGCCGAAGTTGAGCCACATCGCCACTAAGGCTGGGCTTTTGTCACCCCAAATCAGATCTGATAGGAGCGATCGCCGCCTCGCTCCCGAATCTGTATCCCTCATGGAGTGCCGATAGCGAGCCCAATCTAGCAAGGTTTGACGCTGCGGTGAGAGGAGGAGCATCAAAACTCCGAACCAAATCAGGTTGACCAGGCTGAAGCCGAAGAGAACGCCAAACCAATCAGAGGCAGTTGTGAAAGAAACGGAAGTTTGAACCAAAAATCCCAGTAGCAACAACTCGATATGAGCAGTCATCAAATAGCTGTAGCGTTTACTCAGCAAAGCTCCTGCGGGGGAACGAAAACAGCGGTTGAGGATATGCCAAATCCAATAAACTCCTAACCCCGCATTCAGCAAGGTAAAGCTATGGGCGATCGCTGAATTTCCGCCAATCGGCAAGAAGAACCACTGCAAGTCATTGGCACCCCCGGTATCGCTAAGTCCTGACAGCCAGACATTCCAGACTGTAAAGTGATTCCAATTCATGTAGATTGGCAAAAATCCCAGCCCTACGAGAAAGGCGGTCATCAGAACCGCAGCATTGCCCAAAGAGTTGGTCTGGCCCGTGGAAAATTGCCCTAAAAAGGCAGACAGCAAGGCCAAGCTAAGGATAAAAGCACAAGCAACTCCTAAAAGACCATAGAAACTCACTAGAAAACTGAGAGAAACATGAGCTGCTAGAGTTGCCCAAATGTGCATCGGTACTAGAAGCGCTGCACCGAGGTAAACCAAAATTGGCACGCCCAACAATTTGCCTAGCAAAATGCTTTGACTGGTCTGTGGACTTAAGCGAATAAAATTTAACGTCCCTCGCCGTTCTTCCTGCTCCAAATCAGTCATCAGCAGCACACTACCCAAGACAAATAGCATCATGGGCAGCAGCCAATTGAGAATATGGAAGACGGGAACGGGATCACTCCCCCTCTCAAACACCAAACTTCCCAGCAAAAACTGCAAGAGCAGCGCTGCTAAAGTGACCAAAAGAGTGCTTTGCCGCGTGAGACGACCTTTCAGTTCCCGAAACAGCTGCGGATTCCAATCCCCTACCCAATCCAACCATCTCGCTTTCATCAACCCCTTTCCTCCCTCATTTTTCTTCCTTCCTTCTTAAGACGCTTGCTTGTGCCCCAATTTGAGGAAAATCGTTTCCAGGTCTTCCTGCGTGCAATGAAATTCGGTGAGGGGAATTCCGGCGGCGACCAGCGATCGCAACAGCACCGCACTCTCCTCAGTCCCGCCCGAAAACTGCACCCGCACCTGCTGAGTTCCAGGCATGACCTCATAACCTTCTACCGACGAGTGATTTTTCAGTTCCGCCTGCAACGCCTCCAAGCTGCCCAGCGTCGCTAGGACAATTTGTTGCCGACTCAAGCGACGATATAGCTCTTGTAGAGAGGCACTTTCGACTAAATAGCCCAGCTCCATGATGCCGACTGATGTGCAAAGCTCAGCTAAATCACTCAGGACGTGTGACGAAATCAAAATTGTCATACCCGCTTCGCGCAAAACCTTGATAATTTCGCGAAACTGCATCCGGGCGATCGGGTCGAGACCTGACACAGGCTCATCCAAGAGCAACAGAATTGGTTCGTGAATAATTGTGCGAGCCAGACTGAGCCGCTGTTTCATGCCACGAGACAGAGTGGCGATCGCGCTATTTCTTTTGTGGCTGAGTTGCACCAGTTCCAAAACATCGCGTAAGCGCCTGGTGCGGCGGGGTTCTTGCAAGCGGTAGAGTCGGGCAAAGTAGTCGAGATAATCCCAAACTGTGAGGTCGTCGTAGAGCGGAAAGTCGTCGGGTAAGTAGCCTAGCCGTTGCTTGAGGTTAGGGTTGCTGTGGTCTCGCAATAAGCGATCGCCATTGATAAAAATCTCGCCTGTGGTGGGTTCTTCCGCCGCTGCCAACATGCGAATTAACGTAGTTTTTCCTGCCCCATTGGGGCCAATCAGTCCGTAAACTTCCCCCGCTGCAATTTCTAAATCTAAATCATGAACCGCAAGGTGACGGTCGAACTGCTTAGTCAGCCCACGAGTCCGAACTGCTAATTCTTGTGCCATAGGTGCTGAGGAGCGATGCAAGTTAACAGCAAGGCTAGCCTTTCACCGATTGCTTTGGCATCTGGTTTATAGAATTGAAACAACTGACACAGTCAACTGCTTGCTAGTGCTTCATCGCAGCGTTATTTCTATATCTAAAAAATATTCAGTTGCGATCACCAATCAGGTAGATACAGGAGCGACTGGCACTGCTTCTAAATGAGGTTGCTCGATCGCACCCTCCTTCATCGCTTCGCGAAATTCCCGCCAATCTTGCTCCACTTGCTGACTGTAATGTTGGGCGTAGTCCAGCACTGAAGCTTGCCAAGGAGGTTGTTGGGCAAAGTCGATCAGCTCATCGGCGATCGCTGAGCCTTGCCGTCCGCCGCTTCGCAACTGGCCCCAAGCCACCACTTCGCCCATAGTCGCGATCACCTTTTCTAAACGCTTCAGTCTGCCGCGATTGGCTTCTAGGTTGACTCGACTTTCAAAAGGTTGCAGTTCGGTCAAAACAAAGGATTTATTGTCTTGAGCCACCGCTTTGAGCAGGGCGGGTGGACAAGCCTGAACTCGTTTATGAACAGCCACAATTCGCTCTGCTTCGTTGGGCCATTGCGGTTGTGTCACGGTCAGGTAAGGTTGCAAGGCGGAGGAGTGAGCCTGCTTGAGATCGAGTAAATAATTGCCGTCAGGTGAGCCATGACCCACCACTAGCAGGATGTAGCGCTCAACTCCTAAGCTGCCAGTACCCGCTGCTCGCTGAGCCACATCTAACAGCTTAAAAAACTTAGGTTTGGTTTGTTGCGCTCTAAATTTCTCAATTAAAGCGGTAATGTTCTTGCGCTCAGCCGCTTCAATGGGCAGGGCACGTTTGCCATCTAAGCGAATCCGGCGAGTGTTGCCTTTGATTTCGGTACGGCTATTCAAGAAATCTGGACGTTGGCGCTGCTTGAGCTGACTCAAGAGTTCTTGGACTAAGCCAATGGCGGTGCTGCGTTCAACCCAGCCTGCTTTGCCTGTCGCTAGCGCTTGTCTGTAGCTCGTGAGAAAGCACTGAGCCAGGGCGATCGCGTCTGTGTGCCCTAAACCTAGGGTGTTGGCTCCGACAAAAATGCTGGTGAGAAAACGAGTCACATCCCAAGTGCAGGGAGCCAGCACGGCTTCATCAAAATCGTTCAGGTCAAAATACGTTAAGCGGTTATCACCCTTGAAGGTGCCAAAGTTTTCTAGATGTAGATCGCCACAAATCCAACTCAGAGGCGCTTGACTCAGAGCCGATGTACGGGGCCAATCTTGATAAAACAGATGGCAAGTGCCGCGCAAAAAGACAAAGGGATTTCGTTGCATCGCCTTGTATTTGCGGTGCAGAAGTTGAGGATCGCGGCCTTGATTAAATTGCTGAATACGCTCGACCAGGGGGGCACGGGTCATAGGCGATCGCTGCAAGCCACTGCCGTACTCTACAGCGACATCCTAGCTACAAATCAGCAGAAATACTAAAACATTGTGGAGAAAATTAACCAAAATCCAAACTCACTGAACTCAAAAATCAAGGTCAAAACTCTGTCTTAAGCAAGTTTTCGAGCTGATTTGAGAAATGGACTTATCCCTCCCGAAAGAGGGTTTGACCTCAAAAATTCGATAGCTTGAAGTCGTCATATTTCTGTTACAAAAATCAACTTTTTTAGAGGAAATTGAAGTGAATTTACTTCAGCAAGTTCGTCAAATTTTTACTGCTGTGGTGCTGGGTTTAGTGTTGACCTTCGCCAATGTCGCTTTGGCTCAGCCCAGCTTTGCAGCTTCCAGCCAAGGCAATAATTCAGTCGGTCAGGAAGTCTCAGGTTACGTAGAGAGCCTCCAGGGTAAAGCCCAGGAAATTAAAGGCAATTTGACTGGCGATCGCGAAGACCAGATTCGTGGCAAGGTTCGTCAAGCCGAAGGTAATATCCGCCTCAGTCAACCGAACTCTGATGTCGCGGCAAAAACCCAAAAAGCTGAGCAAGATATCCGCGCTCGTCAAGCTCGCCCTGAATCCGCAGGTAACTTACACAATGTCGTGCAGTAATTGCTAATTCTTGATTTAGCCTTGTCGCCCGTAAAGACTAGTGTTGACCCTAGTTTTTGCGGGTTCTCTGTTTTCGGCGCTAGCTTACTCGCTCGTACCCTGTCCAGGTATGATAAATACCCTGTGAGTACTTCCACCGTTCCCTTTAAGTTGACCTATGGCACAGCAGTACCGAATTACCCTTCTACCTGGCGATGGCATCGGCCCTGAAATCATGGCAGTGTCGGTAGACGTGCTGAAAGTCGTAGGCCAGCAACTCAACCTGGAATTTAATTTTCAGTCGGCTTTAATTGGTGGGGCCGCGATCGATGCCACAGGCGAGCCGCTTCCCCAAGCCACCCTCGACACCTGCCGCAACAGTGATGCCGTCTTATTGGCCGCGATCGGAGGCTATAAGTGGGACACCCTTCCTCGTCATCTGCGTCCCGAAACTGGATTGTTAGGACTCCGCTCAGGTCTGGAACTCTTTGCCAACTTGCGTCCTGCCAAAATTCTGCCCCAGCTAATTGATGCTTCCAGCCTCAAGCGCGAAGTCGTGGAAGGCATTGACATTATGGTGGTGCGAGAGCTGACCGGTGGGGTTTATTTTGGTCAGCCCAAAGGCATCTTTACGACGGAATCGGGTGAGAAGCGGGGTGTGAACACGATGGCTTACACCGAGTCAGAAATCGATCGCATTGCTAAGGTTGCCTTTGAAATTGCTCAGAAACGAGGCAAAAAACTCTGCTCTGTCGATAAAGCCAACGTGCTGGATGTGTCGCAGTTGTGGCGCGATCGCGTGACGCAGTTGTCTGCTGAGTACTCAGATATAGAGCTATCCCACATGTACGTAGACAACGCCGCCATGCAGTTGGTGCGTTGGCCGAAGCAATTCGACACCATTCTCACCAGTAACCTATTTGGCGATATTCTCTCCGATGCTGCTGCCATGCTGACCGGAAGTATCGGCATGTTGCCCTCGGCCAGCTTGGGAGCTTCTGGTCCTGGTGTTTATGAGCCAGTCCACGGTTCTGCGCCCGATATTGCAGGACAAGACAAAGCCAACCCGATCGCGCAAGTGTTGAGTGCTGCCATGATGCTGCGTTATGGACTGAATCAACCGGAGGCGAGCGATCGCATTGAACAAGCCGTGATGCAGGTGCTAGACCAAGGCTACCGCACCGGAGACATCATGTCCGAAGGCAAAACGCTAGTCGGTTGCCGAGCCATGGGCGATGCTTTGATTCAAGCGTTGGAGAGTGCTCGCTAGTTAGTTTTTAGCGATTAGCACTGAGCGCTTAACAATTGGCAAGAGGTTGCTTGCAGTTAAACAAACCCTAAATTTCCAAAAGCTCACTGCTAATCGCCAAAAACCAACAATCTTCGTTCCTACTCTTGCTGTAATCACCCAAATCGACTAAAGTCGAGCGTAAAAATTAGGGATAGGTTTGTGGTATACGTTTCCCAACAACGACCCGAAAACAGGATAGAAGATGTGGAGTTTCCCGTCTTTGTGGACCCAGCGATTATCAGAGCGGCGCGGCAAATTTATCGGACTTATTACGAAGTTCACCCCGAACTGACGCAACCTCCTCTCGGAGTCGCGATCGATCGCTACACTCATCGGGGCAAACTAATCTTCTCTGGCAGGCCCGTTCTACTTCCCCAAGAGTGTTTCGTGCCCTTTAACCAGATTGAGTCAGAACTTTATTAGGGCTGAATGAGTGCTGGGAGTTTGGAGCCGCTAGAGCCTCTAAGTGCTCTGAGACAAGGGATCTAAAAGCCATAACCCATTCGGCCCAGTCAGCCAAACTAAAGCCTTGGTTATGGACACCCTGTTTACGGTTTTCACAGCTCTAATCGTCTTTGCTCTTGGTGCGTCGATTGGCAGCTTTCTGAATGTCGTCGTTTATCGCTTACCCGCAGGCTTATCCGTTCTGTGGCCGCCTTCCCGCTGTCCTCAGTGCTCTCATCGCTTAGGCAAGCAAGACAATGTGCCTGTCTTGGGTTGGCTGTGGCTTCGCGGACGTTGCCGTTACTGCAAAACGCCGATCTCAGTGCGGTATCCGTTGGTAGAAGCTGCAACGGGTGCTCTCTTTGTGCTGGTGTTTTTGATTTTTGGCTTTTCCGTCCAAACTTTGGGCTATTGGACTTTTGTGAGCTGGTTGCTAGCTCTATCGCTGATTGACCTAGATACCATGACCCTGCCAGAACCGCTGACTCGCTCTGGTTTGTTGGTTGGTTTGGGCTTCCAAGTGGCTGTGGGGGCGGTTCTCAGCCTGAGTGCGGCTCCCGTGATCAACCAGTTAATGGTGGGTGTCATCGGCGCAGTTGTGGGTCTGTGGCTCCTCAACCTGATTACCCTGGCTGGCTCGATGGCGCTGGGGCAAGAAGCAATGGGGGCAGGCGATGCCAAACTAGCTGCCATGATGGGGGCTTGGCTGGGTTGGAAATATTTGCTGCTGGCAGGATTTGTTGCCTGTGGAGTCGGCGCTTTTGTTGGGGGTGGAGCGATGGCGTTTGGCTGGTTGGGACGGCGGCAACAGATGCCTTTTGGCCCTTTCCTGGCATTAGGCGCTGTGATTGCCGCTCTGTGGGGTGAAGCCATTATTTCAGCCTATGTACGGCTATTTTTTCCCTTGCTCTAAACCTAGGCTGGGGTATAGGCTGACAATTCTGCTGTGGGTTTCAAACTTTGTAAAGATTGGAGTAAACCTTGTATCGTGCGGACGGCTGCGGGTGTCAGCCCCAGAAACTTGGCTGTTTTCAAGACTTGGTAGGCTTGGCTTAAGTAACTATCAGGTAGTTGGGGCGTTTGGCCAGCAGCGATCGCCGCACTCTTTTGTTGCGCCGAAACTCGCTGCAATTGCCAACCCAAGTCTTGTTTTACTTCAGCCCAGTAAGCTTGAGGAAAGACAGCATAGTTGAAGTTGCAGTCACGAAACACCCGTTCGATGCGGCTGTAGCGGTGCAGTGACCAGTCGCGCAAAATTTGCCAAGACGGATGCAAATCTTGAGCCAATACCAAGCTGTAAGTTTGGCGGCGCAGACGCGGCAAGTAATCGTCCAGCCAAAATTCCATCAGGCGGTAGTAACCGGGGTTACCGAAACAACTCATTTCCAGAATTTCGGCTCGGCTGACACCAAATTGTTCTAGAAGTTCGCTGGGGAAGTAGCAAATGCCATGCGCCGCATCTTCTTGGAGGTCGCGGAGATTGTTGTAAAACTGGTCTACAATACCGAACTGCCCGATCGCTTCCCAGTAGGGTTGAGTAATAAATGGCAGCACTTGAAAGAAAGATCCTGAGAGCTGTGCCAACATCTCCTCATATTGCTCCAAGCTGTCTACAACCAAATTGAGACGGTGGTAGGTGGCGATCGCCTCAAGGTAGCGCTCCCAAGCTTGAATCGTGTGGGTATCTCGTTCTGAGGTCAACCAGCGATTGCGAATTTGGTTCAAAATGCCATGATAGGGGCAGTGGTGCTCGACGATGCCTTGGGTGAGCAGCCGTTGCCAGCTTTGATAAAACTGGGAAAAAACAGGATTGTGAGGCTGAAGTACTTCTTGTTCTGCCAAGCGATCGGCGAGCCGAATCCAGCCAATCCGCTCAATCCACTCTCGACCCATGGCGGGTTCTAGACGTAAAACCCAAGCAGCATTGTCCTCGTCTTTGAGCGCATCATCACCGAATGCCTGGTGTTGTGAGGAACCTAATAGTTGAGCAATCTTGACAGTAGACATGCACCCCAGCCCGCCTAAAAACAACACTAAACGCTACGCTTCACCTGATCTTTTGATAAAATTCCCATATTTTTGATACAATCCCTCCGTGTCATGGATCACACTACGAACCACAAGTACTCGTTGGGAAGCGGAAATGATGCAGCAGGTTTTGGCGGCTCATCAAATTTCAGCTCGGGTGCTTGATTTGGGTGTAGCACCTTATCTAGGGCTGGGCAGTCCTGCTGCTTTACAAGTGCGTGTCGAAGACCAATGGACAGCCTTACTCCTCATTAGTCCTGTGGAGGAAGAGCACACAGAGGAATAACAAAAGCGGGTGAATCAAACTCACATCAACTCATTAGCAATCCACCAGTTAACATTTCGATCTACAGTGATTGCTGTAGCAGAATTTTTGCTGTGGTATCAAAACTGTTTTGATCAAAGCGGCTAGGCCAACTAAGGCTAAAGTTTAGGATTTTGCCTGCTTGAGACTGATTGGCATAGAAATAACAAAATAAAAGGAATCAATCACTTTCATGTCTCTATTTGATTGGTTTGCAAATCGACGGAAAGCAGAGCCGACCAGTAAGGAACGGCAAGAACGGGAAATTGCAGATGGGCTCTGGACTAAGTGTGAAGCCTGCGGTGCTCTGACTTACACCAAAGACCTCCGCGCAAATCAGATGGTTTGTTTAGAGTGCAACCATCACATTCGCATCTTTAGCGATGAGCGCATTCGTCAGCTGATTGATGCCAATACGTGGTTGGCTCTAGATACAGCGATTCGTCCAGTCGATCCTCTGAAGTTCCGCGATCGCAAGGTATATGGCGATCGGATTCGGGAGATGCAAGATAAAACGGGCTTACCTGATAGCGTGCAGACGGGAATTGGCCAACTGGAAGGCTTACCCGTCGCCCTAGGTGTGATGGACTTCCGTTTTATGGGCGGTAGCATGGGCTCTGTTGTCGGTGAAAAATTCACCCGCTTAATTGAACGGGCCACCCGCGAGCGTATGCCTGTAATCTTGGTTTGTGCCTCCGGTGGGGCGCGGATGCAAGAGGGGATGCTGAGCTTGATGCAGATGGCGAAAATCTCTGGGGCGCTAGAGCGGCATCGGGAAGCTCGACTCCTCTACATTCCTGTCTTGACTCACCCCACGACTGGGGGGGTAACGGCAAGTTTTGCCATGCTGGGCGACATCATTCTGGCAGAACCAAAAGCCACAATCGGTTTTGCGGGTAGACGAGTAGTAGAGCAAACTCTGCGCGAAAAATTACCCGATAATTTCCAAACGGCGGAATATCTGCTGGAACACGGTTTTGTAGACGCGATCGTGCCCCGGACGCAGCTCAAGAAAACCCTAGCGCAACTGATTCGCTTGCATCAGCCTGTCCCGGCGGCTTCTCACTTTGTGCATTTACCCGAAACGGTTTCCCTCAGTTCTGCCAATCCCCTCTGAAACTCAGCGGACAGTTGTATTGGGAAAGGGACCTCTCAGTGGCATGATATTGATATTAGAACGGCTCAATCCTGACCTTTGCAGGACCTCACTTTTAGGGCGATTGGATGCCTGAGCTTGAGGATGGGCTCCCCAGAAGAGGAGCAATGGATTGAGCCAACCTGTGTTGAGGATCGAATATCTGCTAACTGAGCCACATTAAGGAGAACCATGCTTAAAAGATACATTTGGCTTGCTGTGGCCACTGTATTTTTCGCTTTTCAGACCCTTGTCGGCGGTGCTAATGCAGCGGAGCTGGATGCAGCGACTCGCACTGTAACCTCCAACTCTCAGGGTGACACTGTTGTTTTGAGCCTCAAGCAAGTTCAAGAAGGTAAGCGCTTGTTTAACTATGCTTGTGGTCAATGCCATGTCGGTGGCATCACCAAAACCGACCCCAACGTAGGTTTGGAACCAGAAGCGCTAGCCCTGGCTACCCCTCCTCGCACCAGCATTGAGTCTCTGGTGGACTACATGCACAACCCCACCACCTATGATGGGGCTGAGTCGATTGCTGAGTTGCACCCCAGCACCCAGAGCACCGACATCTTCCCCAAGATGAGAAACTTGACTGAAGAGGATCTCGTTGCGATCGCAGGTCACATTCTGTTGCAGCCTAAGATCGTGGGCGAAAAATGGGGCGGCGGCAAAATTTACTATTAAACCCGCCACATCAAGAAGACAGTCGTTGGCAGAAACTGAAGACCTTCCACTTGAGCCAACTTGCCATTGCTTGCCACTGACAGTTGTAATCTCAAGGGTTTCTGCCATCTGCTGATTTACTTGCTGACCCGCTACAAGGTTGTCCGTCTCATGCGTCTATACTTTTCAGTCCGTCCATTACTGGCAATTTTGCTTGTTTGGCTCGGCATGTTCCTATTTAGCAGCCCTGCCCAAGCAGCTGGAGACCCCTATATCACGCAGTATTTACGGGTAACTGAGCCTGTAGCCGTGGATTTAGATGGGCAAGGTCAAACTCGTTTGTTTGCCCCCGAAGACTTGGCGGTTGGCAAGAATTTATTTGAAAACAACTGTAAGAACTGTCATTTGGGAGGCGCTACCCTACCCAATCCTCCGGTGTCTTTATCGCTAGCTGCTTTGCAGGGAGCAGTGCCTCAGCGAGATAACATCAATAATTTGGTTGATTATTTGCGCCAGCCAATGACTTATGATGGCACCGAGGAAAATTACGTCTGTCGTCAGGTGCCAGAACACTGGCTACCGCAAGCACAGGTCGAAAAACTTGCTGCTTTTATTCTTAGAGCGGCTCAAAAAGCACCCGGTTGGGGAACCAGTGATTTTTGAGCTAAAATTCAAGCGCTTTGCGAATCCGCAAGCCATGAATGCCAGATGTCTGTCCTCACTAAAAAATGCCTTGTAGAAGCGTAGAATATTCATAAGCAAGGCGTTCTTGTTGTTTGCTGTGTATTGATTGAGTAGAGGAGAACTGTGTTGAGAAAGCTATTGTCTATCGTCTTGGTAGCGATCGCCATGTTCGCTGTTGGTTTCGGTCGTCCTGCCCTCGCAGGTGATGCAGCGAATGGTGCCAAGGTATTCAGTGCAAACTGTGCTGCCTGCCATATGGGCGGTAACAACGTCATTATGGCCAACAAAACCCTGAAGAAGGACGCTTTGGCTCAATTTGGGATGAACTCGATTGAAGCGATCACCAACCAAGTGAAGAATGGTAAGAATGCCATGCCCGCTTTTGGTGGCCGCCTCAGCGATCAACAAATTGACGATGTGGCAACCTATGTTTTAGAGCAAGCCGAAAAAGGTTGGTAAGCTTTTGGCAAACCAATAAGCTCAACTTACAAAACTATTTTCCATAGATTGAGTTATCTAGTTTTTGTCATAACCCCTCTCATTAATAGAGGGGTTTTTTAATGCGTATATTGTCGAGAAATCTGCCTAGAGGTCAGCTGACAGCTTCAGGGGGATCAGTTATCTTCCAGCTAGTAGACGCTTAGGAAAAACGCCTGTGGTTCCTCTCCGCGATGATAATCCGACTACAATTACGCCCTATGTTACCTACGCTCTGATTGCTGCCAATATTTTAGTTTTTCTATTGGAGTTAAGTCTGGCTCCAGGCCAGTTAGAAAGATTCTTTTATACTTGGGCTGTGGTTCCTAGACAGCTAACAGCAAGCTTCGCAGGTCAGGCAATTAGTGGGCCACCTGAGTGGTTAACTTTGTTTAGCTCCCAGTTTCTGCATGGCGGTTTCCTTCACATTGCTGGGAATATGTTGTTTCTCTGGATCTTCGGCAATAACGTGGAAGATCGTCTAGGTCATGTTAAATATTTAATTTTTTATCTCGCTTGTGGGGCTTTAGCGGCTCTGACTCAGTGGTTTTTCTCTCCGAATTCGGCGATTCCTTCTTTAGGAGCCAGTGGCGCGATCGCAGGTGTGATGGGAGCCTACATTCTCAGGTATCCGAAAGCCTCTGTTTTGACTTTGTTGCCCCTCGGATTTTTCATCACAACCGTTCGCATTCCTGCGTTCTTCTTCTTGGGCTGGTGGTTTATCCAGCAAGCCTTTTACGGTGCGGCCAGCCTGAATGCGCCTACCAACATTGGTATGGAAGGCGGTGGTGTGGCTTACTGGGCACATGCAGGTGGCTTTGTCTTCGGGGCAATTTTGGGGCCACTGCTGGGGCTGTTTTCCTCCGACCCAGAAGCCAACGCTTTCTAAGCTTTCCAAACGATTCTCTAGTTCTCTCCCAAACAGGTTGTCCAACCGCTGAGATTGTGAAGGCGATCGCAGCGGTTTTTTTGTGATTAATTTTTCTGGTCTGGCTCGCTAATCGACAGGTTGCAGGAGCCAGAAACCGCTGTAGGTCATGCCCGAATCATCGGGTTGGACAAGTAAAAAATGCAGACCTTGAGCTGCTTGTTTCCGTTGCTCATAAGCTTGGGCCGCTGCTCGAACTTCTGCATCTTCAAATGTGGCTAGAACCCAGCGATC
>DATNPE010000556.1:0-3759 GCA_036703355.1 Allocoleopsis sp.
TTCTCCCCAGATTTAGTAATGCGCGGTGGCGTGACGTAGATAGAAGGATGAAGAATGGGGGATGAAGCAGGAGATGGGTTCGTGAAGTGTTCCGAAACCAAGACTGGAGAAGTCTTTTCATCCTTCATCCTTCCTATTTCATTCTTTTTCTCCCTCACTAGCTGGACGGCTTCTCGATAGGCTCTTGGGTCTTCAAATTCGCAATAAAGTGTTTGAATTCCTGCTGATAAGGCAGCTTGTAATTGTTTTAGGTTCCGGACTAGCACTACTAGTTCGGGGGGTTGCACCTGGAGATTAGAACTCGCCTTAAGTGTAGAGAGCGGTTGAGATAACAGATCTTGCCAAGAAGCTGGCGATCGCAATTCCCATCGTTTTGGTTGGGCTCTCAATTCTTCGAGTTGGGCCACCATCTCTCGCCGGAGCCGATTTAATTCGCTCACAGGCAACATGAGATTGCCGACCAAGTGGTTAGTCAGTGACCCTAGCTCGAAGGGAGTGTTACCCAGTCGCCCCAACTGTTCTTGCAAGCGCTCGGTGGTCAGGGGTTTGTTGTGCGCTTCCACGAGCGGCATGGTTGATTCGACCTGAACTACATGGCCTAACCCGTCACGGGCGATCGCGATCAGGGGTTGCTCTACCTCTCCATGCACTTCTACCTGAATCGGGCGTTGAAACTGGGGATGTTCGCCAGAAAAAGTTTGGCGGATCTCGCGATCGAGTTCAGGATCACTCGTTTTCCAAAGGCGATCGCCCACATGAATACGACGGAGATTCAGGGCTTCCCGACCGAAAGTTAACACGGCATCTGGTCCGCGCAAATCCACCTTGTAGATGCGGCCGCCTTCTTCCTTGGCTTCGGGATGACCGCTATCAAACACCACGCCATCCCCTGCTTTAACGGGGGTTTCCAGGCGTACTGTAATTTGCTCTTGGCGGATACGGGTAACTTCGCCTAAATACACCCCCCGCTTCTTGCCAAAACGCGCATGAACCAATTCCTGATTATTAATCCCCCGAAACCACCCCGTCGAAAGCCCCCGCGAAAAAGCCATCTCTAAGTTGTAATGATCCTGCGCTCCTCTTTCAGTGAGCTGAGAAACTTGTCCGTTCCCCCCTTCCTTTTTAGGGAAGGGGGCTAGGGGGTTAGGTTCTTGGTTAGGTACTCCCAGCTCTGCCATGATGCGATCGAGCGCTTCCCGATAGACGCGGGTCACGTTCGCCACATATTCAGGAGCCTTCAATCGACCTTCAATCTTCAGACTCGTGACTCCAGTTTTGACCAGCTCTGGCAGTACATCCAATCCTGCCAAATCTTGAGGGCTGAGTAAGTATTTGCGATCGCCCAAATCTACCGTTTGCCCATCAGCAATCAATTCGTAGGTCATGCGGCAAGCTTGAGCGCACTCACCCCGATTGGCCGATCGCCCGCCCAGCGACTCACTGGTGAGACACTGACCGGAATAAGCCACACACAGCGCTCCATGCACAAACACTTCTAGGGGCAGCGCTACTTTCTGTTGAGCAATCTGGGTTTGGATTTTGTTGATTTCTTTGAGGGAGCATTCCCGTGCCAACACCACCAAATGACAGCCGAGATCTTTAGCGAATTCTACCCCTGCCGCACTGGTGACGGTCATCTGAGTGGAAGCGTGAATCGGGAAGTCGGGCGACAGATGCCGAATCAGGCGACAGATACCCACATCTTGCACAATCACCGCATCGACTCCAGCAGCAATAATAGTGCGGAGATATTGCTCAGCTTCGCTTAGCTCGTTGGGAAAGATGAGGGTGTTGAGGGTGACATATCCTTTCACGCCGCGTCGGTGCAGGAACGCCATCAACTTGGGCAAGTCGGCTTCAGTGAAGTTCTGGGCGCGCATCCGGGCGTTGAAGCGGTCTAAGCCAAAATAAATCGCATCGGCCCCATTTTCCACAGCGGCTTTAGCACAGTCCCAATTTCCCGCCGGAGCCAGCAGTTCGGGTCGCTGAAAGGTAGATGAGTTGGGTTCGGTGGCTGGGTGAGCAGTATTCATGGGAACAGGCACGAGTCAGATGGCGATCGCCAACCGCGAGGAGGTCTTTAGCCATCATATCGTTGATGCTTTTGAGTCAGGGGCGATCGCTCAGGATTACTCCAAGAGAGTGGGGCAATCGCCATCTGACTCGTTTCGACAGCTACAGCCTGGCTGCATTGTGGAATTACAAAGCGGTGACTACACCTGCAAAGTTGAGCAGGTCAACCATCGTGAATTTTCCATTGTTGCCTAAAGTGGGTTTCCAATCTGGATCTTGGCGCAAATAAGAATGGCGATCGCCTTGGAGCAGCCCGATAAATACTTCAGCCACAATGCGCCCACCTACAGGTCCCAAACGCTTGCCGTCGTCACCGAGCACATCCGCTTCTCGTAGAATGTAGAACCAGAGCGGAGCGCGAGTCTCCAGTTGGTAGGGCTTGAGGTCAGCTAAATCTCCGGGCGACAGGATATCTTCCTTCATGGCTTTGGCAACTCGTTGTCCTGACGGCATACTAAAAGTTAGCTGCCGCAGCAAGTTACGCTGAGCCAATGATTGTGGCTCTGTACCCGGAATTCCCGGCAAGTCAAAGAGGACTGAGGAAAGCTTTGTATCAATTTTTTTGTTGGGGCGAACTCGCTTATCACCGAAGTCAAAGAAAGTTTGCCAATCGATGAATCGCCGAGCCGCCCGTTTGCCGCCGCGTAGATCATTGGGGTCGGAGGCATCGGGATTGGGTGACCCTCGTCGGCCATCATCAAAGATCAGAGCAATAAATTGGCCGCTGTCATCTGGTTTGGGGCCAAAGTTGGCGCGGTAACTGGGGCGCACCTGAGAATGCCCAAACCGATAAGCTGCGACGGCAAACTCAACCGGGATAAATGGTAGATTGCGCCAGTCGTAGAACTTCCGTCCTTTCTCCAGTACCTTTTCCACCATTTTGTGGCCGACGGTGGCAGGCAGAAATTCGTGAAGGATAATCCACTGGTAATGCCACCGCACTAGGCGTTGCGCCTCAGCAAACACTTCCATTGGGTTCGTCCAACCCGTTTTCGCTTTCACATGATCCACCACGGCGTTGTGAAACCTGAGAAAGGCTAGATGGAGTTGCGAGACAATCAAGTTCTCATCGTTGCGGGGGTCGCCAATGAGCGCTACATTTTGGCTGTTACGGGGCAAATCGAATTTTTGCTTGCCGTCACGAGCGATCGCCTCGGAGCCTGGAATCGGTTCCACTAAAAACTTGATCCCCCCACCATTACTGGATTGGTCGTAGAGGTGAGGCGAGGCATTGGGGCCAGAACTATAGAGGTTGTCCAGCTCTAGGAAGGGAGCCCGGAAGTTGGCGATCGATTCGGGGTCTTGCTGCCGCTCCAGACTGGAAGTGGTATCGAAGGTCATATCGTGATCGAGAAACTGACCTAAGAAGGTAATTCCAGCCGTTAAATTCGGGTTATTAGGATTTTCTACGTTCTTGGTCGGGTCAACGATGAGACCCACGGGATCGTCTAAATCATCTTTAGGGTCCATAATGCCACCCTTTTTGCCGATGTCCTTCAGTGCTTCGCGCAGCTGCGGGCTATCCATTGCAAAAGGAGGTAGGGAAGGAAAAAGCCGTCCGAACTTGCCTTGATCGTAATAAGTGGAGCGGGGGGGATTCTCACCACCTAGCGGCATTTGTCCATGACGAGTCATATTTTATGCTCCTAATATTAGATCTCTATTCAAAATTTGCCGTGGGCGATC
>DATNPE010000557.1:0-4441 GCA_036703355.1 Allocoleopsis sp.
TTGGCGAAAGCACCACTGGAACTGCCACTCAAATTGATTGGCTCTGACTTCCCCCTCAATTTTGCCCTGTTGCCACGACTGATGCGTGATCCGAACATGAGCAACAGTTTCAGGTAAACGGTTAGAACTCACAGTCTCTCGTTATCTCACTACAGGCTTAGTCGCCAGCTCGGCCTCCACTTCCAGCACCCACAATACCAAACCTTTTGCGACTTGGGTAAAGACCACTGTATTCCCCCTCGCCACCAGACGTTCAGCTGCTTTTTGAGCGGCTTCTAATGAGGCAAAAAAGCGAACGTAACTGTAGAAGCCTCCTTGATAATAAATGGCGCTCATGGGCTTAGGCATGTCAGGCAGTTGGATATGGCAGCGTTTTGTTAACCTTTGATCTAAAATCGCAGGGGATGTCGCAGCACTCTCAGCAAAGAAAGAGGAGTCGAAACTGTTCAGCATAAACGCTTCTCCTGAAATGGTGGCAAAACCAAAGTCCAGATTTGATCTGCCTTTAGTTCGAATTGAAGTAGCACGTCTCAAAAGCTATTTCTTTGCGGTTGTGCCATCCAGTAAGTGCCAATGTAGCTGAGTTTGCTGAACTCGGCCAACCGTTAAAGCACAGATTTAGCCTTCCATTTGCCTCACCTCAAACTTTGGCACCCTCAACAGCTCGGCCATTGTATAGGCTCATCGCTTTCTCAAAGCCTTGCTTCAGACTCAGTGCTACAGCGTCTACAGTCATATCCAAAACTTGGGTAATCACTGGGGATTCCACAGGGGAAAAGCGGCCCAAGACGTGAGAAACCGCATCCTGAGTTGCCGTATTAGCATCTTTGGGACTACCAATGCCAATTCGCAGACGCGGAAAGTTTTGGGTGCCCAAGTGAGCGATCGCTGACTTCATACCGTTCTGCCCACCCGCCGAGCCAGACAGCCGCAAGCGAATTTTACCAACGGGTAGATCCATGTCGTCGTAGATGACTAACACCGATTCTGGCGACAGCTTATACCAATCCACTACGGCTCGAATCGACTGCCCGGAGAGGTTCATATAAGTCAGCGGCTTCAGCAGTCGAATCTTGTTGCCTTGTAGCCCTGGTCCTTCACCAAAAAAACCTTGAAACTTGCGGTTTTCTGCTAGCGAAATCTGCCAACTGCGAGCTAGGGCATCAACAGCCGCAAAACCGATGTTATGGCGGGTTTGCTCATACTTAGCGCCGGGATTTCCAAGTCCCACAATCAATTGCGGCACCACGAGTTTGGGTGTCGAAGCAGCCTCTGTCATTGGGTTTCAATCTCTAATCTATTGGCACTTGGTCTTTTGGCAAAAAACTGAGCCAACGGGTGAGTTTAGCTGATTACTTCATCAGAGGTAACGGCTGCAACTTCTTCCTTGGCTTCTGCTGGAGCTGTTGACTCCGCAGCAGGTGAAAGCGCAGGCTGAGCAGGAGGTTCTAGCTTAGCCTCCATTGGCTCATTCACAACTTGCTCTAGCCGCTCAGCTTCGCGCTTAAATTCATTCTCGAACTCTTTAGAGGCATCTTGAAAGCCTCGAATTGCCTTGCCTAAACTCCGACCGATCTCTGGCAACTTCTTTGGCCCAAAAACTAGCAGAGCCAAAACCATAATCAGCGCCATCTCCGGTAGGCCGATGCCAAAAATATTCACGCTAGTTCCTCCTAGTCAAATCCCGGAAGGCTCAGTTTTTCTCTGGAGCATTGCTCAGAAATTTGGCCTCCCTTCAGTATAAAGCCAACAAAAAACCCGGTCGAAACCGGGAACATCTAGATACTGAACTTGAAACCCTAGGTCTCTAATGGCACTAGCCGCCTAAGCTTCTCCAGTCTACATCGACGTTTTCAATCAACAGCGAGGAGTTGTAAACCTGCAAGATGATGAGTAAGAAGACAAAAAACAGCAGCATAAAAACGCCCATCAGTGGCGTGGTACCCCAACCGGGCGCGACCTTACCGTATTCGGAATTCAAAGGCTTGAGAACATCTCCCAACCAAGTGCGTTGAGCCATGGGTCACCTGTATGTGGATCTCGACAGAACTTTTTAATGCTTCGTAATATTATAGAGGGACAGTCCTCATAATCGATCGAACCTATGGAACCCGCAACAGTTCTTAGCATTTCTGTTTGTGCCGTTGTTATTGCCATTACAGGGCTTTCAATCTATACCTCTTTTGGCCCACCGTCTAAGGAACTGAGCGATCCTTTTGAAGATCACGAAGACTAAGGTGGGTTAGGAGAGTCAAACGATTGCTGAGTTCTCGCTTAGACTAAGCTTGCCTGCCCTTGCAGGCTTATTTTTTCTTTAAATTACTTAAAGTTAAGGCATCACATTCCTTGACCTTCGTGACTGTATCTACCTGACCCAAACTGATATTTTTCCGTAATAGCACTGGTGAGTTAACGGAAACTTGATAGTTAAGCCTGGGGATGACACGGAGTCATCTGTATAACTCAAAGCGTTACGCTCTGGTATACGGAGTGCAACTACCAGCTAATCTGCTGGACACTAATGGGTGATCTTGTGAAAAATGAGCAAGGAACTCTTTCAGTAACAACTACTTTGAGTTATGGTTCTGAGCTGGCCGTAGAAAGTCCTCAACAACTAGTTGCAGACAATTTACTCAGGCAAGGTGTTGAACAACTCCAGGCAAATCAGCTTGAGGTAGCGCTGCAATCTGGTTGCGAAGCTTTGACCCTGTATCGCACTTTGCAAGATCTACAAGGGGTCGGGCAGGCATTAGGAGTTTTAAGCAACATTCACTACGCCCTAGGGGAATACGGCACAACGATTGAGTATGCTCAGCAGTGGTTGGCGATCGCTCAGCAACTTCAAGACCGTCGAGCAGAAGGCCAAGCATTAGGCAATCTAGGTAATGCCTATCGTCACGTCCGAGATCACCTCAAGGCCATTGAATATTCCCAACAGAGCTTAGCAGTTGCTCAAGAAATTCAAGACCGTCGAGCGGAAGTGGCAGCCTTGAATAATTTAGGGTTGGCTTACAAATCCTTGGGAGACTGCACTAAGGCGATTGAATATCAACAACAAAGCTTGCAGATCTCGCGAGAACTCCAAGACAAACAAATTGAAGGCCAAGTGTTGCGAAATCTAGGCAATGCACACTACGCCTTGGGTGATTATAGCCAAGCCATTGCTTACTACGAACAGCGCTTAGCGATCGCCCAAACCAGCCAAGACCGGAAGACAGAAGGACAAGTTTTAAGAAATCTGGGCAGTGCTTACTCTGCCTTAGAGAACTACCCGAAAGCGATTGAATATTTGCAGAGACGGTTAGCGATCGCGCAAGAAGTCCAAGATTACCGAGGTACTGAGCAAGCCTTGGGGAGTTTAGGAGTCGTGCACGAGTCCCTGGGCAACTATGCCAAAGCGGTGGAATATTATGAGCAACGCTTGGCGATCGCGAGGGAACTGCGTGACTCCCAAGCCGAGCGGCAAGCCCTGGGCAGCTTAAAAATGGCTTGTTATGCCTTGGGAGACTACGCAAAAGCAATGGAATATTCTATTGGTTAGCGTCCAGCGTAAGCACTCATTGGCTCTTTGATGAAGCGAATGTAGAAATGCCTAAAGGTGGACTTAATCACCCGTGGCATGGCGAAGTCGATCGGCATCATGCGACTGGGTAACTGCCAATCTAGAATTTTCAGGTCTTCGGGCCGTAAGTGAGGAAACTGCATCTCCTCTGGCTCGACGTTTAACCCTAAGCGCTGGGCTGCCACTGTAATGGGCACCGTGGCTGGCTCAACATTGAGGATCTCTAGCAAGGCGCGATCGAGGGCAAAGACATTGGTGGAGGCACCCAGCACTCCTAGAGGCCGAGGTTCACCGCCACTGGGACCATTGCCTTCGTGACCGATAATGCCATCGACGATCGTCAGGTCAGGCGCGATCGCCCGTGCTGTCTCGACCAACATTTCGCCAAAGCGCTGACTATCTTTGCCCGCTTCCATGTGCCACCAAGCTTTCATTTTGCCAGGGACACAGCCAAACAGATTCTTCACCGCTAAGGTCAAAGTCAGTTGGACGTGGGATTTCACCTTCGGCAGGTTGATCACCACATCCGCATCCATGACTTCCTTAGACAGCAACAAATGATTGAAGTTTTCGCTCACGGTTTCGTAGCGTTGGCCACTAAATTCCACAATGGGTAGCTTCAGTTCTTCAATCAAGGGCAGATAGCCATTGGCGACTGCAACGCCTCTGGCGCTACCAAAGGCAGGGCTGTCTCCTAGAAAGGGTTGTCCACCCGCTGCTTGAACCATCTGCGCCACGCAGTAAACCAGTTCAGCGCGAGTGATACATTCTTTACCGGGACGCGCCCCGGTTAGCAAATTGGGTTTCAACAGGACGCGATCGCCCGGTTTGACAAAGGCACTCATCCCGCCCAAAGGCTCTAGTAATTGCTCCAAACTG
>DATNPE010000558.1:0-4331 GCA_036703355.1 Allocoleopsis sp.
CAACTAAGTAGAGCGCTAAAACACCTACACTAGCGAGAAAAATCAGCAAATCTTGGTTCATAAGCTCATAACTACAACAATC
Source organism: Allocoleopsis sp. (assembly GCA_036703355.1). Taxonomy (GTDB): domain Bacteria; phylum Cyanobacteriota; class Cyanobacteriia; order FACHB-46; family FACHB-46; genus Trichocoleus. The sequence goes on from DATNPE010000558.1 coordinate 83, forward strand.
TCTTTGCTGATCATGGCATAGAGTATCCCTGGGAAGTGAAACCACCATATTGCAGGCTAAAAACAGCGATTGGGGCTGAGAGGGACACGGCGATCGCTGTTTTGGTTTGACTCAGTTGTATCAACTTAGAAATTCATTACTCCTGAGTAAGCAAACGAGGAAATAGCAATAATGGTCAGAACGCCCAAAAAGATGCTGATACCGAATTGAAAAGCAGGTTTTTTTCCAGTGCTCATGACTAATACCTATTCGCCTAATTTACCTAGCCATGTTGTCTAGTGCTCAAAAAAACTGCATCTCGCCTTTGGAGTAGGCAAGAAGACACAGAAAAATTTGGAGAAATGCGAGTCAATCCATCTCATCAACAGGGGGTCGCTACTCTGGAGAGAGCCTGAGAGTAGGCAAATTTTTCCCTTTGATAGAAGAAGCTGCTTAGGAGCGATCGCTAAACTTGGAAATTATTAATATCTTCATTTAGGTTTGGGTTGGTGTCTTATGAATTACCTGGGACAAACAATTGAACTATTTCAAGAAGATGGTGGTTGGACTAGCATTTGGTATCACCACATTTGCATGATTCAACTGGGTACTTTTCCAACCGCGAGTGCTGCTTGGGATGCAACTATAGAGTTGATTGAGCGAGATTTAGCAGTTCGGTCTCTACTACAAGTGATTGATGACTGGACTAGTAATGGCTTAATTACTTGTCAGGAATATTCATCAATGGAAGATTCGTTAGTACAGTTTGTGGTTGCTGTTTGAGCAGCCTTTTTTAGATCAAAAAACCTAGTTCTCGCTGCTTAACTTATGCAGTGCGAGCTAAGAACTCTTCACCACGTCGATACAATTCACGGGCATAATCTGTCCAAATTCCTTGACCCCAATAGCGAAAACAACTGGTTTGTAACAGTAAGTTGTAGAGTAGGGATGCTTGATATTCTGAGCTTTGGGTTACAGAAGCGTCTTGTTCTACGAGGCGATCGTATTTTTCATGAAATAGAGCACTGAGTTTTTTCATGGGGTCTAGTACATTCTCATAACCGTTGACCCAACTCAGGTGGTTGGTCCAAGAAGCCCCATCCATATGAAATTGGTGATCAGTGGCTTTGAGGTCCGCGATCGCAGCTTCTACGGCTTCAGGAGTTGCTTGGTCTGGATTGACTCGCTGCCAAATTTTGTGTTGATTCACAGCTTGGCAAACAGGATAGTCTTCAGGGTCTGCACCTGCTGCTTCAATCAGTTCTAAATACTCAGTTCCGTTGAGGGCAACTACGCCAGATCTGCCTCCACCCTGTTCTCGAACTTCGTGACAAGCTTTGAAGAAAGCCTGAGGAAATTCATTCATCATGACGCCGCCATTCTCACCATCTGCAATCTGAGTAACCAGGGAAGGAACTGTTACTTTTCCAATTTGTTGCTGACCCCGCCCTTTCGCTTCATAATAGGGTTGCATTTGGCCGACCAGCTTGGTATCCGAGCCTTGGGTTTTGATCAGGGCCGTGATACTGATTGTCTCTCCATGAGAATTCCGAGCGACCAGGCGATTCGGAACATATTTTTGATCGTGTTGTAGCCCAGTGCCATTCAGGTTTTCTACAGAATGTTCTTGCACCATTAACCAGCGGTAACCACATTCCTTCAGCGCTTTGATGTATTCATAAAGCGTGTCAGGATGATTGGGTAGGTGCATTTCAGGGGGTGAGAATCCTTTGACCCGTTTTAGAGCCTCATAGCCAAAGATGGCAGCGAAGTGATGTTGCCAAGCTTGAATGTGCAGTTTGAGGTCTGGGATAGGCGTGGAGGGAATCACTGCATGGCTCCACATGGTTCCAAGCCACTCCACATAGGGCTGATACTGGGGGTCGCAAGCGAGGCGTTTCAGGTTATTTAGCACATCCTCTTGTCCTAACTGACGCAGCCCCCAAAGGAGATTGCCAGAGTAGTCGAGCATGATGCGAGGATTACAGCCTTCAGCCACCAGTTGCGGAATAAACTCACCCATGCGGCTGTAACACCAAGTAAAAGGAGCGGCATTGTGGTTGTCTCCTTCGCCGGGATGCTCAAACATATATTGCAGATTACTGATCAGCTCGCCGTTGGCTCCTGCTGGAATGGTCGGCTGATGCATATGCAAAGCACAAGCAAATCCTGCGGTGACATCTGCTAGATGCAGGTTAGTTCTGGGTAAGAAAACGGGTTGATCGTCATGCACGACTGTACTAATTGCTTTTTCCCAACCACAGAAGTTGGGCAAACCTGATCTCATCTCTGGTAGCTGAGGCAGAGAAGTCGCCGAAATTTGTGTAGACACAGAATTTCCTTCTTACGATTGCGATCGCTTTAATTGTGACTCATTCCAGCAGCAATCGGCCTCTTAGCTCAGTTGAGTCTGTGAGTGCTCAAGCTTTGGGTGCAACTGTACAACCCAACTGACAAGGAGTAGCGTCAAATTGGGAACTCTACATCTCATAGGAAATATTGTGTGTAATTAATACACTAACTACATACTCAGTAGTAGCTTTTACTAGTCATACTAGGAGTTGACCTTGGAACTCGTGCAATTAGCAAAGCAGGGTGACGGTCGAGCGATCGCCATACTATTAGGTCGAGCGTTCGAGAAACAGGGGATTGCAGTCAGGGTGAATCTCAAGGGTGGCTGTCTGCAAGTGTTACTAGAGGCTCAGCCTACACCCGCGCCAGCAGCAGCGGTGACGTTGGTGCAGCAAGTGATGTGGCGATTGCAACCAGTATCGCTAGAACGAGTTGAAGTTTATGGTCGAGAAAGGGGGGCCAAAAGCTTTAGCTGGCAGCAAGAACTACGATTGCAACCACCTCAGCCCTCTGCTTCCAGCTCATCTCCAACTCGTAACCCAGCACCAAGCCAACCTGTTCACCAGCTCCAAAAGCTAGCTAGGCAAGGAGACCCAGACGCGATCGCCACATTACTGAACAACGCGCTTGCTGAGTTGAGCATCACAGTCCAGGCAAGCTGGCAAGATTACAGTTTGCACATTTTCCTGCAAGCCCCGACGATTCGCGATCGAGGGAATGTGTTAGTTGCGATCGATCGCGAATTAATTGCCTTAGATGCATTTCTGATTCAAAAACTCGTAGTTGAAGGACAAACTTGGGGCAGTGAAATTTGCGAGTGGCAAGAGGAATTTGAGTTAGGCACTTATGCCAAAGCAGTTGCTCAATCACCTCCTGTGACTACAGAAAATCAAGCTGTTCCTTCACCGACTCCAGAGCCTGAACGTAATCAGACCTCACCTCGCCTACAGCACCCTGCTCCCACGGGAGAGAGGACAGGGAAGCGAGTAAACCACTACTCAACTCACAGACAGCTTGCTCGTTCACCTGCACAACCGCGATCGCAAGCAGTGACCCATGAAGGTTGGGGTGCGGTGCTGACAGGATTGGTGTTGGCGGTGGCTGTGTTTGTTCTGAGTCCTCTGAAGCTGTTGTTTCGAGGATTTCTGGTCATGGTGCATGAGGTTGGTCATGCGCTGACTCACTGGTTATTTGGTCGCCCTGCCATTCCCATGATTGACTTTGCCTTTGGTGGCGGCATTACCTTAAGCTTCGAGCAATCCTGGCTGATTTTAGGACTGATTTACTTAGCGATCGCGTATCTCATTTGGCTCTGTCGAGTTTACCCTCGGCTGCAAGGCGTTTTAGTGTTGCTAACCGGGCTGTATAGCTTCTGTCTCTTCACCAACTGGAATCTGATTTTGTCAACCTTCATGGGGCACGGCATGGAGATTCTAGCGATTTTTAGCTGTTTCTATTTATCAATTAGCGGCTATTTTTGCCGACTGGGTGGCGATCGCGCCATCTATGCCATGCTGGGTTTCTTCACCTGGTTTTGTGATCTGCAATTCTCATGGCAGTTGCTTTACGATTTAGACTTCCAAGCTTGGTATGACGAGGGCAAAGGCGGAGTCATTGACAATGATTTGGTCATTTTAGCGAGCGACTACTTCAACACCAATCTGGCAACGGTTGTCGGTTGGTTTTTGGTGGGCTGCATTGCGGCTCCGATCCTGGCCTTTTTGCTATTTCGCTACGAAGCTTGGTGGCGTGCGAGTCTCAGCAAGTTACTGGTGACAAAGTGACGTACTCCCGACGCTGATGCTACGCATACAGCGCGGGCTTCTCTAGACCTTTCGGCTTTCGAGCTTTTTTGAGTGAGGCAACGCCCAACCCCACTTTTTTGATCAACACCCCAGAGTTTGTATCGCGTGGCATC
>DATNPE010000559.1:0-2403 GCA_036703355.1 Allocoleopsis sp.
GCCCTAACATCTTCACATTTACCCCTGCTTGCTCCCCATCCAGCCCACTCAGCGTTCTGCAACTTTCCGGGGTTCAACCTGTATGCTGATGGAGTCAAGCAGGGATAGCGCTATGCCCTACTACAACCAACCTGAGAAAATTCCCACACTGCTCGAAGCCCTCAATCATCAAACAGTCGATCAGCTCAAAGCACTGGCGCAACTGTTGCCAGCGGGTAGAATTCCAACACGAAAAGCCGAGCTTGTTAACTATGTGATGGAACGGATGCAAGGCAAATCGCTGAAATTGCGATGGCAGCAGTGCGATCGCCTTCAGCAAGCCACAATTGCTGAAGTGGTTCACAGCCCAAACGACTACTACCAGCAAGAGCGATTTATCAGCAAGTATGGTGCCGAAGCGCCTTGGACGAGTGGCGATCGCTCATCCTACTATCCGTACAGCAATCCGTCGATTTTGGGGCTGTTTTTCTATAGCGGCACTCTGCCGCAAGACCTGAAAGCGCAACTCAAAACCTTTGTGCCGCCGCCAGAACCGACGCGGATCGAAAGTCTAGAAACGCTGTCACCCACTCTGACGCGAACGCTGGTGGAATATAACTACCGCGATCGCAAACAGCACTCCAAACAAGTTGAATTCCCATTAAGTATTCGTGAAACTGAAGCGGTTGCAGGACGAGATGTGCAGACGGTTTTGCGATTAGTAGACTTAGGTAAGGTATCTGTCAGCGACAAAACGTTTTTCCCTCCAAGCGCGACCCTAACCGCGATTGCTGAAGTTAGCCGCGATCGCCCAGGTGCAGGAAAATACATTAGTTCTCACGAGCAACCTCACCTCCGTGCGTCAGTGGCAGCGGGAGCTACTGGACAAAACAACAGTGCCCCCCGATGCGATCGCCGAGTACAGTGGTGAATCTAAACAGACGGCTCCGATCACGTTAGCGACCTATCAAATCCTGAGCTATCGGGCTAGCAAAGACGGGGAGTTTCCACACTTTCAACTGTTTAATGCGCGATCGTGGGGCTTGATTATCTATGATGAAGTGCATCTACTGCCTGCTCCCATTTTCCGCATTACGGCTGAACTGCAAGCCTGCCGCCGTCTGGGACTGACTGCCACCCTGATTCGTGAAGATGGCAAAGAAGGAGATGTTTTCGCCCTGATTGGCCCCAAACGCTACGATGTGCCCTGGCGCGAACTGGAAGGTCAAGGCTTCATTGCAGCCGCAGAATGCACCGAGATTCGCATTCCCCAAACCACAGCCAGACAGATGGAGTATGCCGTTGCAGACAAACGCCACCAGTTTCGGATTGCCGCTGAAAATCCGCGTAAGCATGAGGTGGTGCGATCGCTGCTTCAGAAAGAGCACGGTCACCGCGTCTTGATCATTGGGGAATTTTTGGATCAACTGAAGCAGATCGCCACGTTGACTGGGCTACCGCTCGTGACGGGGAAAACGCCCCAAGCAGAACGCGATCGCCGCTACGAGCAGTTTCGATCCGGTGAAATCTCTGGGCTGATTTTATCTCGGGTTGGCAACTTTGCCCTCGATTTACCCGATGCCGATGTGCTGATTCAGGTGTCTGGCAAGTACGGCTCACGACAGGAAGAAGCCCAGCGGCTCGGTCGAGTTTTGCGCCCCAAGTCGGATGGTCGGAGCGCCCAATTCTACACGTTGGTTTCCTTGCGGACCTGTGAAGAAGAGTTTGCGCGTCATCGGCAGTTGTTTCTGGCTGAGCAGGGCTATAGCTATCACATCGAAATTCTGACCGAATGAGGGCGAATTACCCATATGCCGTTTTGGTGAAGCGATCGCCAGCTCTGCTGGTAGGACTAGCTGTGGGTTGAGTTGAGATTGGCATTCAAATCTACGGTTCGGAGCGCAACTTGGCCTGAGTCGGTCCCAGCGGAGGGGAGGTGAAGCAGGGCCAACTAGAAGTACCCTCTGGGGTGCTGTGGCAATGCCAAGCTGGAGGGCGGCACTCAGGACAACAGAGGGACCGTACGACCCACCCATCGACGTGAGTTTGCGGATGGCTTATGGCAAATGATCATTGAGAACGGGCTGAGCCGTGTTTACCTCGGGGTTCATTGGGTGTTTGATGCCTTCAAAGTTAAGCTCAACGGCGAACCCAACTTGTCAAAGAATATTGGTGGTGTTCCGCTCGGTCTCAGAATTGCAGAGAATATCTTCAGTAGTGGTATGAAAACGTCGCCAGTGGGTTCCCGTATCTAATTGCTAAAGCGATCGCGATCCTTGCCTCACCATTTCTCCTGTAGGTTCTGGTGTTTCCTGTGAAGGCTCCACCGTGACAACCACAGCGGATGTTTCTGCCCATTGGTCTAGGGGAAGCTGGAGAAACACTTTACCCTCAGCATTGGGCTTAAATTCCGCACAGGAGATC
>DATNPE010000560.1:0-3350 GCA_036703355.1 Allocoleopsis sp.
GACCCGAATGATGATAAGAACATCATGCTGGAAATTCGGGCAGGTACAGGCGGTGATGAAGCTAGTATTTGGGCAGGCGATTTGGTGCGGATGTACTCACGCTACGCGGAGGGCCAAAACTGGCGCGTCAAGCTCGTCAGCGAGTCTACCGCAGATATGGGCGGCTTCAAAGAAGCGGTTCTAGAAATTCAAGGCGAGCAAGTTTACAGCAAGCTCAAGTTTGAAGCGGGTGTGCACCGAGTGCAGCGGGTACCTTTGACGGAAGCTTCCGGTCGTGTCCATACCTCTACTGCCACCGTGGCAGTGATGCCAGAAGTGGATGAGGTAGAAGTACACATTGATCCTAAGGACATTGAGCTGACCACAGCTCGGTCGGGTGGAGCGGGTGGACAAAACGTCAACAAGGTAGAAACAGCGGTTGACCTATTCCACAAACCAACCGGAATTCGTATTTTCTGTACGGAAGAGCGATCGCAGCTGCAAAACCGGGAACGGGCCATGCAAATTCTGCGAGCGAAGTTGTATGAGATTAAGTTGCGAGAGCAGCAAGAAGCTGTGACTTCAATGCGTCGTTCTCAAGTAGGTACGGGATCTCGCTCGGAAAAGATTCGTACTTACAATTACAAAGATAATCGCGTGACAGATCACCGCTTGGGCCAAAACTTCACGCTGGTGCCTGTATTAGAAGGGGATCTAGAGCTGTTAATCCAGACCTGCATTGGTCAAGATCAGCAGGAACGTTTAGAGGAATTAGCAGCCTCCACCTCTAGTCCCGTATAACTTCGAGCAAGCGGACAGAAGTCAGTTCAATCACTTACGCCTGTGCTGTTAGTTAAAAAACGGTGCGGGCGTTTGGCTTTGTAGTATTACAGATGTAAAGGATCGCTGGCAGCCAACTATAATTAAATTTTGTTGCAAAATAGCGCTTGGCGATCGCTAGAAGAATTGCACAACCGCCTCACGCCTGAATCTCCCTACCCTACCTGCCTCGGAGGCTCTGAATGCTACGGTTAGAGCGTATTAGCAAAATTTACCCGACTGGTGAAGTCCTAAAAGATGTCAGTTGGGAAGTAAAACCAGGCGATCGCATTGGTTTAGTTGGAGTTAACGGGGCAGGCAAATCAACCCAGCTCAAGATTATTGCGGGAGAGATTGAACCAACGGCTGGAGAGGTGATTCGGCCTGGGAGCTTACGGATTGCCCATTTGACTCAAGAGTTCGATGTCAATCCTACGCGAACTGTCCGGGAAGAGATGTGGCAAGCGTTTGAAGCAGCCAACCAAGCTCACACGGCTTTGATGGAAGTGCATCGGCAGATGGAGAGCGCCACGCCAGAAGAGCTAGATGCTTTAATTCGCAAAATGGACCGCTTTCAGCGTCAGTTCGAAGCCTTAGATGGGTATGGACTAGAGGCGCAAATCGAGAAAATTTTGCCAGAGATTGGCTTTGAGCCTGAAGATGGCGATCGCCTGGTCAGTGCCTTCAGCGGCGGCTGGCAAATGCGGATGAGTTTGGGCAAAATCTTGTTGCAATCGCCTGATCTTCTGCTGTTGGACGAACCAACGAACCACCTCGACCTAGAAACAATTGAGTGGTTAGAAACCTATCTCAAAGGACTGACCACGCCACTAGTCATTGTCTCCCACGACCGAGAATTTTTGGATCGCCTCTGCACCCAGATTGTTGAGACAGAACGGGGAGTTTCGACCACCTACTTAGGTAACTATTCTGCTTACCTGCAACAAAAATCAGAACTGCGAGATGCTCAACTCAGTGCTTATGAGCGTCAGCAAAAAGAGCTGGAGAAGCAGCAAGCCTTTGTGGACCGTTTCCGCGCTAGTGCTACTCGTAGCACCCAGGCTAAGAGCCGCGAAAAGCAACTAGAAAAAGTTGAGCGCATCGAAGCTCCTATTGGGGATGTTCGTACCCTCCACTTCCGCTTCCCACCTGCTCCTCGGAGTGGCCGCGAAGTGGTCGAAATTAAGGATTTAGTCCACACTTACGACGAGAAAATTTTGTTTCTCGGTGCCGAGTTGCTAATTGAACGGGGCGATCGCGTTGCTTTTCTCGGTCCCAATGGTGCTGGCAAATCTACAGTTCTGCGCCTAATTATGGGCATGGAAGAAGCCACCGAGGGCAGTGTTAAGTTAGGGGATCATAACGTGATTCCTAGCTACTTTGAGCAAAATCAAGCTGAGGCATTAGATCTAAATAAGACTGTCATGGAGACGATTCATGACGAGGTGCCTGATTGGAAAAATGAAGAGGTCCGGACATTATTAGGGCGATTTTTGTTTAGTGGCGACACGGTTTACAAACGAGTTGAAGCTTTGAGTGGTGGCGAGAAAGCTCGTCTGGCGCTGGCTAAGATGCTGTTGCGCCCCGCGAATCTACTAATTTTGGATGAGCCGACGAACCACCTAGATATTCCAGCCAAAGAAATGCTGGAAGAGGCGCTACAAAATTATGATGGAACAGCGATTATCGTCTCCCACGATCGCTATTTTATTTCCCAAGTCGCTAACAAAATAGTAGAAATCCGTGATGGAGAATTTCGCGTTTATTTGGGAGATTATCACTACTATTTAGAGAAGGTTGCTGAAGAGAAAGAAAAAGCTCGGCTCGCTGCGATCGAAGCTGAGAAGGTAGCTAAAGCTGCGGCAAAACGGGAAAAACAGCGAGAAAAAGAGAAAGCCAAAAAGACCAGAGCTTAAGCTAAATCAGGAAGGGCTTAAGATTCCCGTAACATCAGCAATTTTAGATTTAAAACTCGATGGTATGATTGCGGAGAAATCACTGAATGAAAGGGCAACTTAGTATGGCACAAGCACCTGTTTCTCCGGTGGTGCTAGTCATCTTAGACGGTTGGGGTTACCGGGAAGAAACTGATGGCAATGCCATTGCCGCTGCCAAAACACCCGTGATGGACAGTCTTTGGACTGTTTATCCTAAAACTTTGATTCGGACTTCAGGAAAAGATGTCGGTTTGCCAGATGGCCAGATGGGCAACTCTGAAGTAGGCCATCTCAATATTGGGGCAGGACGAATTGTGCCGCAAGAGTTAGTGCGGATTTCAGATGCGGTAGAAGACGGCACCCTACTCAGTAATTCTGCTCTGGTTAAGGTTTGTCAGGAGGTGAAGCAGCGGGGTAGTAAGCTGCATTTAGTGGGACTTTGCTCTGAAGGTGGAGTGCACTCTCACCTCAGTCACCTATTTGGTTTGCTGGACTTGGCGAAGGATCAAGCGATCGCCGATGTCTGTATTCATGCCATCACCGATGGTCGAGACACGCAACCCAATGATGGTAAGCAAGCGATTCAAAGCCTCCAAGCCTATATCGATCGCGTTG
>DATNPE010000561.1:0-3255 GCA_036703355.1 Allocoleopsis sp.
TTTGCAGGCGGCGATGCTGGACGAGAAAACCGTGGATCAGGCGATCGCGGATGCTGAGAAAGAGTGGAACCAACGGGCGGGTGCTTAAACCGCACCCAAATTACTCTGAAATCGCTTGAAGAAGTCTCCCAGCAAGTAAAGCGAACCCGCCAAAACCACTAAAGCACCGGGGGTAGGTTGATCGCCTGCCCCTTTTGCGTTTTGGGTGGCTGCTTGTAGCCCCAACTCCAAATCGGCGTAGGTTTCACAAGCGACTAATTGCGGGCAAATCTGCTGCGCCAACTCTGCTAAGTGGTTCAGATCTACAGGTTCATGCTCTGGGACGGGCACTAAATGCAATTGGTCATTGGGACGGAGCAATTCTTGAAACACATCGCCATGATCTTTGGTGCCGATCATCCCCACGACCCAAACAATCGAGCGATCGCCGTACCTCTCTCCCGGTTGGTCACCATGCTGATCAACATATTGCCGCAATGCCTTCGCTCCTGCTGGATTGTGGGCACCATCCACGAGCAAACGCTGTCCTCGCCAAGTCAGCCATTGTAACCGTCCGGGCCACTGCGTTTTAGCGATGCCAGTCACGATCGCTTCCTCAGCAATCTCCCAGCCTTGTTGCTGCAAAATCTGTAATGCCGCGATCGCCAAAGCCGAGTTACTCAGTTGCACTGCACCGGGAAGGGGCAAAGGGTATGCGATTTTGGATTTTGGATTTTGGATTTTGGCTTGGGATGGGAATAAGTTGGGGATGCTGGAAACTTCGGCCCAACCGGGTTGCGTTTCGATCGCGGGTTGCGGCCAAATCGCGGGACAGTTCAGTTCGGCGATGCGTTTCTCGACGACGGCTTGGGCTTCGGGAGGCAGGGGGCCAACCACAGCAGGGCAATTGGCTTTGAGAATGCCTGCTTTTTCGCCTGCAATGTCCGCGAGGGTGGGGCCAAGGCGCTGCCAATGTTCCCGACTGATGGAAGTGATGACGCTGACCAGGGGGCGATCGCAAACGTTGGTGGCATCTAAGCGGCCCCCTAGCCCCACTTCCACGACAGCAATATCCACTTGCTGCTGAGCAAAGTACAGCCACATGGCGGCAGTAATGACTTCAAACTGGGTGGGAGAGGGTTGGTCAGGGGCGATCGCGGCTTCGACTTGGCGTAATACTTGGGCTAAGGCTTCTGGGGCGATCGGTTGCTCGTTGAGACAAATGCGCTCGCACCAATCCACCAAATGCGGCGAGGTATAGCGGCCCACTCGATACCCAGCCTCAGTCAGAACAGCGGACAGATAAGCGCAAACCGAGCCTTTGCCATTCGACCCCGCCACATGAATAATGGGAACTTGCTGGTGGGGGTTGCCCAGAGTCGCTAATAATCGATGGATGCGCTCTAACCCTAAATGCACGCCAAAATAACCGAAGCGGTTGAGCAGAGCATCCACGTTGAAAGACTGACTAGCATGGTCAGATTGAGCTGCATCACTCGCTTGCTTGATCGAATTCATTGCAAAACCACGAATCATTATTTTTTAGGATGGCATTCACTCGGAAGCCACCCATTCTGATTTTTGCAGCTCTGCTTCTTGACTGGATGAACTACTGGTTAAAGTTAGTCCCTTCAGTTTGATGAATTTTTTCTAGATCCTCTAAACTTCTAGTTAAGAAGTGTGCACTAACAAAACAACGGGCGGGCACTGTAAGCTATGCCAAGCGAGTCATTCGAGCAACAAACAATACAGCAAATCGGTGATAATTACAAACGGGCCGAATTGAAGCTCCAAAATGCGATCGCATTGCTACAGGAACAGTTGGAGTCTTTGAAGCAAGAACTAGCAGCGAAAGATCAACAAATCCAAGTAATAGAGCAAGAGTTGGTGCAAGGCCATAAAAGTGAATTATTCGAGCAACAAACACTACAGCAAATTAGTGATGATTACGAACGGACCGAATTGAAGCTTCAAGATGCGATCGCATTGCTACAGGAACAGTTGGAGTCTTTGAAGCAGGAACTAGCAGAGCAAAATTGGGACGCCCAAATCTTAGAGCGAGAGTTGGCTCATACCTACCAAGATTTAGTTGAATTGAATCAGGAAAATCAACAATTATCTGTGAATAAGCAGCTATCTTTGAGTCAGGCAAAAATTCTCTCTCAAGTGTTATTAGACAGAGAGAAGCTCAAGCCAGAAACTTTAGCAGAGCTGCTGAGTGCCATCTACGGTACTCAAGTTAAACCCGAAGAATTTGATCAGACTGTAGCGTCTAAAATACAGGGCGCTGACTGCTAGGCAGTCAGCGCCGAATTTTCGGTTTAATTCAGCATCTCAACTCTTTTTTTGAATTCAGTGCCACAATGCTTTCCAAGCAAACCTTTGTGAAAGCATTATGCCAAAGCGTTCCCGCAACTTCTCTGCCGCATCAACTGCTCCACCCGCTCGCTACTCTGGCTGGTTTTTGCTTGTGGTGGCTCTGTTCGTCACCTGTCTGATTGTGTCTAACATCATTGGCACGAAGCTGGCAATGTTTCAGGGGCAAGTCGTCACTGCGGCGATCGTGATTTTTCCCATTAGTTATATCTGCGGCGACGTGCTGACGGAAGTGTACGGGTATCGGCAAGCACGTCTGGCAATCTGGTTGGGGTTTTTATGTAACTTACTGGCTGTGATCGCCATTTGGGTGGGCCAACAGATTCCTGCCGCACCGTTCTGGGATGGACAAGCCGCTTACGAGCGGATTTTGGGCAATACTCCCCGCTTACTGCTGGCTTCGTTTCTCGCCTATTTGGTGGGGGAGTTAGTCAACTCCTTCGTTTTAGCCAAGATGAAAATTGCTACTCAGGGGCGTTGGCTCTGGATGCGAACCATTGGCTCCACAATCGTAGGTCAAGGCTTGGATTCAGTAATTTTCGTCGTGGTGGCCTTTCTTGGCACGATCGCACCTACTGCCATGCTTTCCACGATTGTGACCCAATGGCTACTGAAAACGGTTTATGAGGCGATCGCCACTCCCTTAACCTATGTGGTTGTGAATTTTCTCAAGCGGACCGAGCAACTTGATGTTTACGACTACGACACGTCTTTTAACCCGCTGGACTGGTCAGAATCATCTCAAGAAACCCTTGATTAAAGCCATAGAGATTATCTTTATATAGTTGTTTAATCATAAAACTGTTGAGTTTGGTATGTCTCAGAACCCTGACAAATTTAGGTGTCTGCTTCAAACATGGAACCAAGAAAAATCAATTATTAAAATTTATATTTTTTTAA
>DATNPE010000562.1:0-3756 GCA_036703355.1 Allocoleopsis sp.
GTTCCCTAAGCTTCTGTCTTAGTTTGACTAAACTCACAATAGTTGAGTCTTATTGCGCTCTCACCCCTCTGCGCCTGTATGCTCGATTGCGCTCAGACGATGTCTCAATCTGATTGGCCTCTGCCATCTCCTCTACGTTTGCTAATTGTGGAAGATGACAGCGCCGATGTGGAGTTGGTTGTTTTGACGCTGCAAGCAGCCAAAATTATTTTTACTTACGCGGCTGCTGATACGCTGGAGGGTTGTCAGCAATTGCTAGCTGCTCAGACTTTTGATGCTTTGCTGTCTGACTATCGCCTACCTGGGTTCACGGCTTACCAGGTGCTGCAAAAACTGCAACAAGCTCAGTTAGATATTCCCTTTATTTTGGTGACAGGCAGTTTGGGGGAAGAAGCAGCTGTAGAGTGCATCAAGTCAGGCATGACCGATTATGTCCTGAAAGAGCGTCTGTTCCGCTTGCCAACGGTGCTGATGCGATCGCTACAAGAATTTGCCCTCCGGCGACAACAGCAAGCCGCAATGGCCCAAATTCAACAGCAGGCGCAGCAGGAAGCCATGATTAACCGTATTGTGCAGGCAATGCGGGGAACGCTGGTACTAGAAGAGGTGCTGCAAACGACTGCCGATCAACTGCACACGGCGCTCAAGGTCGATCGCTGTTTGATCATACAGCCCAACCTGGATGGGATCATGACAGCACAATATGTGAGTGCGGCTACGGGCGATCGCGCAGCCATCTTAAACTATGCCTGTCCCCTCTCGGCGGCTTACCGGGCGGTTCTGACTCAGGGACAAGTGATGCAAGCCGATTCCATCCATGAAATCACCCTGCCTGAGCCTCGATCTTTATCAGAGCAGTTTGGGATTCAATCGCTGTTGATGATGCCACTGATTCATCAACCAGAATGCTTAGGCGCGATCTCTCTGCACCAATGCGATCGCGAACGTGCCTGGACTGCCCATGAAGTGGCTTTGGTGCAGGCGGTTGCGGATCAATGTGCGATCGCCATTCATCAAGCTCGCCTCTTCCAGCAAATTCAACAGCAAGCCCAGCGCGAACAGTTGTTGAATCAGATTAGCCGTGACCTCAACTCCAGCCTCGACCCAAATTACATTTTGCAAGAAATTGTGGAGCGCACGGGAGAATGCTTCAGGGTCGATCGCGTCACTATTTTTTCCTTGAGTACAGAGTATGTTCAAGTGCTCAAGGAATGGCGAGCCAATGAGCAAGTGGTTTCCGTACTAGATTTTCGGGCTCCTCTATCCACCTGGGCAGACCGCTTAGATCCAAACTCGGATGCGTTTTGGGGCAGAATTTTACATGCGCCTCGTTTTGCCGAGCGCGTTGAGTTGCCTACGTATCAGGCTCAAGTGGAGCGCAGTGAAACGCTCTCTGTGTTGCGGGTGCCGATCTTGATTCGTGACCAGCTATTTGGGGGGTTGGTCTTACAAACCACAACTTACTATCGCACCTTTACCGATGACGAAATCCGCTTAGCCGAGCGAATTGCCGATCAAGCCGCGATCGCCTTCTACAATGCCCAAAGCTATGAGCGCTTGGAGCAGCTAGTACAAGTACGAACCCAGGAGCTAGAAGCTGAAAAACTGATTTCGGAGGCAGCCAATCACGCCAAGAGTGAGTTTCTAGCCACGATGAGTCATGAACTCCGCACGCCTCTGACTGGAATTTTAGGCTTCTCCAATCTTTTAATCAAAGAGATTTTCGGCCCGTTAAATGAAAAGCAACAGCAGTATGTCTCTGGAATTACATCCTGTGGCGAACATCTACTGGAGTTGATTAACGACTTGTTGGATTTGTCAAAAATTGAAGCTGGCAAAGAAGAATTAGTTTTAGAAACTCTAGTCGTAGAAGACATTTGCCAAGCTTGTTTATCCCTGATTCGAGAACGCGCTTCGGAGCGAGGATTGCAACTCATCTTGGCGATCGCGCCCAATGTTAGTACTTGCGTCGCCGACCATCGCCGCTTAAAGCAAATTTTATTTAACCTTTTAGCCAATGCCGTGAAGTTTACTGACACTGGCTCCATTACCCTGCAAGTGACGAAACAGCGACAAGCCACCGAAGCAGGCGATCGCGATATCCTGCAATTCTCAGTCATCGATACTGGAATTGGCATTTCCCCCACCGATCAAGCCCTACTTTTCCAACCCTTTCAGCAGGTAGATGCAGGGTTAGATCGCAAATATGGCGGTACAGGTCTGGGGCTGGCCTTATCAAAAAAGTTGGCGCAATTGCACGACGGAGATATCACGTTAGTATCTGCGGTGGGCCAAGGTAGTTGTTTCACCCTCCATCTCCCCGAAAAACTATCTCAGGCGATCGCTTCAGACACCAAGCTGGCGTGAGAAGTGGCAATCGATAGTGCACCCTGATGGAGGTTGCCAGCAGATAGGCCAGCCTAAGCGCTGCCAGCCTGTTTCTCAGCGAGTGGAGCCTCAAACTTGTAGCCGACTCCTCGCACCGTTTGAATCAAGTTCGGTTGGCTAGTGTCTACCTCAATTTTTTTGCGGATTTGACCAATGTGGACATCTACCACGCGCTGGTCTCCCACATACTCGTAGTCCCACACTTCTTGAATCAGTTCGGCCCGTCGCCACACGCGCCCTGGATGACTGGCGAGGAAATGCAGCAAGTCAAATTCCAATGCTGTTAGCGGCACAATGTCAGCGTTGAGCGTGACCTCACGTCGCACCGGATCGATCATCAACTTGTCAAAAACTAGACACTGTTGCTCGGCAGGCGTGCGTTCCCGGATGCGTCGCAAAAGGGCTTCTACTCGCACACCTAGCTCGCCTAAGCTAAAGGGTTTCGTGATGTAATCATCTGCGCCTTGAGTAAAGCCTCTGATTTTGTCTGCTTCGTCCGTGCGGCTGGTGAGCATCAAGACCAAGACCTTCGTGCGGCTCTGCATTTCCTGACAGAGGTTATAGCCGTTTGCATCGGGTAGGTTGACATCCAAGATGACTAAGTCTGGGTCGAACTGCTCAAACAAAGTCAGGGCAGTCTTACCATCTTCTGCCGACTCCATCTGATAGTTCTGTTTGCCTAAGAAGCGGTGAATCAAATTGCGAACCGCAGGATCATCATCAACAACCAGAATTTTATTGCCTGAGGCCATGGCCATAACTTTGCACTAAAACTGTAAATCTACAGAGAACCAATTACCGAAACAACGAGGATGGGGATAGAAGGTCAAAACCTTCAAGACATGCGACTGACAGCTAACTCACAAGGGTAATGATGCAACTAGCATTTTAGACAATTATCTAAAGGGAAGCGCTGATTGCCAATCTTTAGAGCTAAATCAGTAGTTGTGAGACACCTCAAATTAACTGATCTTTTTACCTTCTGGGGTTCATGTTTTAATTTGTGACATTTTTAGAGGATATTTTGCTAACTGGGTTCAGTCTAAGAGGCACCTGATCCTGATTGATAAAGTTAAACTAACGAATTGATATTGTCCTCTCAAGGACTCTAGCCAGAGAATATGGATTGGCGGTTACACTGGTGTCTAGGAGTTCCTGAGGGGGCAATCGAGGCTTGCACTGGCTGCTCGCTAATTTTATTTTTCCTGTTGCCAATCATAATTGAGTATAGTGGGGGTCTCGGAGGTTTGAGATGAGTGATCACAATCCCTACGAAACGCTTGGATTGAATGAGAGCGCTTCGTTTGATGAAATTCAGGATGCTCGCAACCGCTTGGTAGAGGAGCACACGAGCGATCGCAAGCAAGT
>DATNPE010000563.1:0-8477 GCA_036703355.1 Allocoleopsis sp.
TGCATTCCACAAAATCGGTGTCACACAGCAGTACTGTACTGCCTGACCTCACACATGGCTTAAGCAGCGAGGAATATGGGCGAGCATAAGCGGATTGGCATTTTAACGAGTGGTGGCGATTGTGCGGGTTTGAATGCCGCCATTCGAGCCGTAGTTTGTCGGGCGGTTGGCACCTATGGCTGGGAGGTGTTGGGGATTCGTCAGGCCACGCAAGGATTGATGCATCACCCACCCCAAGCGATCGCCTTACAGCCGGAAAAAGTCGATCCGTTACTCGTGGCAGGCGGCACCATTTTAGGCACCACCAATCAAGGCGATCCATTTGCCTTTCCCATGCCCGACGGCACCCGCTGCGATCGCTCCCAAGATATTATCGATGGCTACCATCAGCTTGGCTTAGATGCGCTGATTGGCATTGGTGGCGACGGCAGTATGGCGATTTTGCAGCGCATTGCCAAACAGGGCAATCTCAATCTAGTCGCGATCCCGAAAACGATTGATAACGACGTGGGCATCACCGAGCACTCCATTGGTTTTGACACTGCCGTTAACACCGCCACAGAAGCCCTCGATCGCCTACACTTTACCGCTGCCAGTCACAGTCGGGTGATCATCCTCGAAGTCATGGGTCGAGATGCGGGCCACATTGCCATCACAGCGGGCATTGCGGGTGGAGCTGATGTGATCCTAATTCCAGAAATTCCTTACACGATCGCCAATATCTGCCACAAACTCAAAGAGCGCCAAGAGCAGGGCAAAAACTATTCGCTGGTGATTGTCTCTGAAGCCGTCCGCAGTGAAGCGGGTGACTCGATCGTCACGACGAATCGCTTGGGGCAATGTCGCTATGGCGGTGTGGGAGATTACCTGGCCGACAGTATTTCTGCTTGTAGCGGCGCTGAAACTCGGGTCACTGTTTTAGGCCATGTGCAACGCGGTGGCACTCCTTCCCCCCTCGATCGCTTAGTCGCTTCTGCCTTTGGAGTCGCGGCGGTGGATTTGATTGCTGAGGGCCAATACGACCACATGGTGACTTGGCAAAACCGTCAGGTGGTCAGTGTCCCAATTGCCGAAGCGATCGCCCAATACAGCGCCGTCAACCCCCACGGCACGTTGGTTAAAACTGCTCGCGGCTTGGGCATTTATCTGGGCGATTAAACAGCAATTAAAAAGCCCTCATTCCGCCTATGGCACCCCTCTTTCAAACTTGGGAGAGGGGCTGGGGGAGAGGGCCAGTGAATTGAACGCTAGAGAAGTTTAGGTTAGGTCATCGTCTCGACTTAAACGAATCTAACCACTCTCTGGTTTGTTGAGCGGCAATGTCTCGACCTCCCAAACCAAAGGCGAGGGCGATCGCGACTGCAATGGCTCCCAACAACAGACCGAAGGCCAAATTCACAATATTTGGCGCGATGCCCATTTGTTGCAGGGCCATTGCTGAGACAAAAGCGATGATTGCAATGCGGGCGGTCTGAGCCAAAATTCTGGCTTGAGCATTGCCAGAACTGGAAATTAAGTTGAATGCGAGGTTCGCTAAGTACAAGCCGATCGCAAACACCACCAGACCTGCCAAAATGCGACCAAATACCACTAGCAGCCCTGCCACAATCGCCGTCAGGGCGGCAAAGTTGAGGACATTGGTAGCGGCGACGGTCGCAAACAACAGAATGCCGACCAGCGTCACAATCCCCACCACTTCGGAAGGTGTCCGAGTTCTAGGAGTGGCAGGACTCACTTGACCCAATTCTTGAATCACAGGGGACTCATCGGTTGGAGTCACAGGGGGCGCTGAATAGGGAGTCGGTTGAACCCCTAGCCAATAGAAGATATTGTTGAAGCCAATGCTGGTCAGAATATTCGTCACCAGATCCGCGACAAATCGCCCAATCGCATAAGCGATCGCCAGAATCAAGGCTGCCGTAAAGATCTGCGGAATCGCATTGAGAATCTGAGTCAGCATCGAAATCGCTGGCTGAGAAATCGCATCAATCCGCAGGGCATTTAAAGCGGCGATCGCGGTCGGGATCAGAATTAAAACATAAACAATGGTACCAATAATCCAAGACAGTGATTGGCCACCCGTTGTGCCTCTGAGGCCAAACCGTGTGCCAATGCGATCGGTGCCAGCTGCCGCTAGCAAGTTGGTAACGATGCGCCGCACCACTTGAGCAATCAGCCAACCCGCTGCGCCAATCAACACCGCTGCCAAGATGTTGGGTAACACTGCCAAAATTTCATTCAGCAGTTGTTGCACAGGTTGCAACGTCCCCTGCAATTCCAGCGTATTTAAAATCGCGGGTAAAAACAGCAGGAAGATAAACCAGTAGAGCGCATTGCCAATGGTTTCACTGAGCGAAAACGGCGGATCAGATGGCGGTGGCGCAATTGGCCGAGTGGTTCCAGTGGCGTCTAAGGCATCGGGATCACTCGGTGGTTCATTGATTTGTTCGCCCAGCCGCTCATCCAAGCCAAAGGCCCGCAGACCTTGGGTGACAATCAGCTTGACCAAAGTTGCCAACAGCCAAGCGATCGCCAGTAGAATGCCAGCCCCCGCCAGTTTAGGCAGGAAGCGCAGAATTTGGTCGAGAAACGTATTGAGCGGTTGAGAAACAGCGGTCAGGTTGAGTGCCTGTAAAAAGGCCACCACTGTAAAAATGACAATCAGCCAAAAAACCGCATCGCCGACCCACTTTTCAACCTTTGGTGGTCGTGCCCCCGCTTGGTGACGAGTGACACGTTCGGCAAGCTTATTGTCGATATTGGTGCGACCCAGCAAGCCTCGGACGACTGCAGCCACCAATGCCGCAATCAGTAGCCCCACCACCAAAATCACTAAGGCTTTGATTAAAGCTGGAATCGAAGTCCCCAAGCTGAGCCCGATACCTTGCAGAAAGCTGTCTGCCCCGGTAGGGTAAGCTTCTGGAGCCACTGGTTGGGCTGTCGCTGGGGGAGAAGTTGCTGGAGTCTGTGCCAATAGCAGATTCAGTTGGGGGATAGGCACAGAGGCGCTGATGATTTGTGTAAATTCTTGCCAAGTTCTATTCATAATTCCTGAGCTAGCTTTAGCCCCTCAGTCCAGTAAGAACACGACTTTCGCGCGAGATAGATTCACGTGTGAGAATTAGCTTAGGGAGCACCCCACATTTCTACTGTCATCCTGCTTGTAAGGTACAAGTTGGGTGCCGTAGAAATAAACATTGATAACGTAAGCTGCAATTCTGGCTTTTGCATCTATCTATATGGAGAATTAAGACCCAAAAAGCTAGGATTCGCTAATTTTTAACGTTTATTCAAGACTTATAGCGTTTTCAAATTATTCGTAGACAGATGAAATGCATCCGCTGCGGCTGAAGCAGAGGTGTTCTCGCTAGAGTAGACGAGTAAAGAGTTGTTGCAGCCAATTGATAGGCTCCTTCTGGATGTTTATGTCACCCAGTACTAGCGGTAGGATGCGTTCTATTCCCACGTCTAAAAAAACTAACCAACCGAAGCCAAACCAGCGCAGCAGAATGCTATTGCAGCAAAGTTTCGAGCAGTCTATTCAAATCAATGCCAGCGCCACAGCGGTAGAGCGATGCATTACCGAGCTTCCCTTGATGCATCGTTGGTTGAATCCCGCGTTGCGGTGCGAGCCTATCGGTGAATGGAGTACCGAAGTGGGCAGCCGTAGTCGTTTTATTATCCAGATTCCGTTTTTGCAACCCACGTTGAATAGTGTGGTGGCTGCTCGCGAGCCTGGTCTAGTGGTTTGGGAAATTGATGGTTTCTTTCATGGCCGCGATCGCTGGGAGTGCAATCCGAATGATCGGGGCACCTACCTGCTGAATCGCTTTGAATTTGAAATTCCCAATCCACTCGTGCGGTTTGGTTTCAATACCTTGGCGGCTCGCTGGACCCAAGAAGACATGCAAGCGCAGCTCCGGCGGCTGAAGCGAGTTGCAGAAGAGTTACACCAAAAACTACACACTTAAGCAAACTCAAGTGTGAGTCCAGGGTGCCTAGAGCGTGGCGATCGCCACGCAGGCTAGAGTGAGTACACCTGCCCATCAATCAGTAGCCGCGTAATCCCTTTAGCCTGCAAATAAACACTCACTTTCGGTAGCATCCTGCCATCCGGAACCTTGATCACTCGCTGGTTGCGCTTGGAGAAGCGACGAGCTACTCGATGGTTGTCAAAGATGGGCAAGGTTTTCGCTTGGATCTCTTCACTCGGAATTTGACCTAGATCGCCAAAATCGCGTAGAGGCCGAGTAATCAACTCTGCCATCCGATCGACCACTAAATAGAAGGTCTTAGGAATCGCAGCTTCTGCGAGGGGCAAAACTCGGACGAATGATTTGGCTTGCAGTTGCGGAGCCATGAAGGAACCATCATCTAAGTCTCCTTCATCGTCGTCATCTTCATCCTCATCGTCGAGATCATCGAGATCATCATCATCGAGATCGTCATCGTCGAGGTCGTCGTCTTCATCCTCTAAATCCATCAATCCTGCGGCTCGATCTTGTAGATTTTCGGACAAGATTTCTCTCGCGATCTCATCATCTGCGGCTTCAACCGGGGTAGTAGCTGCTTTGACGATGGGAGGAGCCTTGGGTTGCTTCTTCTCAACTTCTGGAGCCGCCACAGGAATATCTAGCAGTTGCAACTGCGATTCCATGACCTCAGGTGCTTCAGACTCAGCCGCTTCAGACTCCTCAGCCACAGAAGAGCGTTTCCGCTGTCGTCGCTTGATTGGGGGGGCGATCGCAGGTTTGGTCACTGGAGGAGCCACCGCTTCTACAGGCTCTGCCTCTACAGCGACTGTTTCGACTGCTTCAGGAGCCTCAACCTCAGCAGGCTCATCTTCTACCTCGACTACCGCTGCCACGACGGCTGCGACTGTCGTAACGGTAGAAGTAGGTTGAGCAACTTCACTGACTTCTATGAATTCCTCAGACTCGTCTTCATAGGCCAGCTCCGCCGCAAACTCAGCAAACCCTGCTTGGGGACGAGCAGCGCGCTTTTGCTGGACGAGTGCTTCATATTCCTGCTCAGGCAGCAGACTCTTGAGCACACGGCTAATGGTTGTGTTGCTGACTCCATAGCGCTCTGCCAGGGTTGTCGTTGTTTCTCCTGGATGACGATACAGATGCAAGATATTTTGTTTATCCGACTCAGACAGTTTTCTTGGAGTCATGCCACCGCTTCAGAAAGAAAAACCACAGGCTAAATGATTTAGCCATCAACAGCAAGAAAGAGATTACTAATATTTGGCGCTATAACCAAGCGATCGCTCAGTTAGAAAAAGATTTGCTCTGTGGGTGCTGACCTACCGAGGCTAAATGTGCTGTTCATTACAGAACTTGCTTTATCTATTCTATGCCGTACTTCGGTGACAGAGGGAGATCAATTTTAGGAGCGATCGCCCTCTTTGGAGACACTAGTTCAGGTCACTTGCCTAAGCTCGTCTTCGTCCAGGAGTGCGTCGCG
Organism: Allocoleopsis sp.; assembly: GCA_036703355.1. Classification (GTDB taxonomy): domain Bacteria; phylum Cyanobacteriota; class Cyanobacteriia; order FACHB-46; family FACHB-46; genus Trichocoleus. The sequence goes on from DATNPE010000563.1 coordinate 5,470, forward strand.
ATCGCGTTGACAAATCAAATTCTAAGGCTGCCCCAATGCCAAATAGCACCCCGCTAAATACCCAAAAGACCTCTGGCAAGCTACCTGTTTGATAGTCAGGAATATTTTTCTGAGCATATTGAAACCAAATATCGGCAATGTAGAGAGAGAAAGCTGCGGCTGCAATCATCCGCCAAGATTGAGAGAATCTCCCACCCCAAAAAGCTAACAACAAAACAGTTGCAATAATGAGCAAACCGAGGTCACTGACAATATAGAACCAAGTCAGAATCGGCTCTAAAGGTGCTAGCGTCGTTTCTACATTGGTGACCCAAGCGGGTGGCGCTGGCTGATCCGTTGCGCCTGGAGTGGCTGTCGGGGCGGGAGTGGCTGTGGGAGCCTTGGTAGCAGGAGCAGCCGCCTTAATAGGTTGCACGGGAGGCGCTTTCACGGCTTTAGGCTGTGGCGTTGTTTTGGGTGCAGGAGCGGTCTGAGCCACCGCAGGCGGCATCCACAGGGCTTGCGCCTCTGACGCTGGGGCTCCCAGCAACCAAGCGAGGAGTCCACCAATCACAGCGATCGCGCCCACTACGCCCCATTGCCACTTCTCTAAATTCAAGCGTCGCGAGAGAACCGCAAGTAATATCCCCCACCCCAAAAAGAGATAGGTCGCGACAAAAAAGAAGTCACCAGGCGATACAGCAGGTTCTTGGCCCAACCCCAATTCCCAGTAGCCCAGCACTAAGTTGCCAAGGAAATACGACAACATTCCCAAGCCAATTCCTAACCAAACATTACGGCCACTCACGATCTGGGGGCTGCGCCAATTTCTCAAACACAGCAAAGCGGCTCCCAAGTAAGCAACTTCTTCAAAGATATAAGTTCCGATCGCATACCAAGCTGGGCGCTCTTCTCCGGGTGCAGAGATACTAAACAGCAAGAAGAAGAGGAGGGCTAACACAGCCCAGCTGACTGCACTCAGAACAATCGTTTGGACAGAAAGCGAGGATTTAGAATTGATTGACTTGTTGGAAGGGCTGCTCATGGAAGATCAAAACCGGGTAACTGGCAATCAGACAGGGAGAAAGGGCAGCAATACCGAGATTGTATGCAAGCGTCGCACATCCCTAGCCTTTATGGGACTGTTATCAAACATTCTTAAGGCTAGCGCCACAATTTCCCCACTGGAGACTGATCGAGCCATTGCAGAAATTGATTGCGATCGCCTGCGGGCATATCTTGCAAAGCATCCATCGCTCGTTCTGCAAAACTGGTATTGCCAAAATAGGCCTTAGCAATGCGGTGCAGTTCCTGCATTAGGGTATTGAGGTGATGCTCTTGCCAAGGTGGAAGCTGCAAGGCCGTGAGGGGGTCCATCGTTAGCAAATAATTAATTGCTTCTGGTGATTCAGCTTGAGGAAAGCGCCACTGCCGTAACACCTCTGCAATGTCTTTTTGAAATAGGCCTGCTTGGCGGCTTCCTAATAGGTCTTCAATATCGATGTAGACCGCTTGCAAAATTAACAGACCTGCTTGCGTAAAGAAGGCTGCGGTGGCATCACCAGCAATAGCGCCTTCATTCGCCAACTGTTCGAGTCGTACCTTACCCCAGACACTGTAGCGCTCTGGTTCTTCTAGAAGCACACAAGCTTTTCCCCGGTTATCGGTCAGATCTCGCCAAAAGGCTTTCGCCTCTTCTTCTTGACTGGCGTTAAAGACACTAATCAAGCGGAAGGTCTGCCCCTGATAATGGAGAATCAGAATCTGTTGATCCCGTTTGGGATGCTGAACGCTGGAGATTTCAACATCCTGTCTTTTTAGAATAAACATGACGCTGCCAATTGACTCCTATCCGGGTCGGGGATGCTGTGGGTGCAATAACCAAGCAACTTTTGATATAGAGCATGCTAGTGCAGAAATGACGGCTTCAAGGCGATGCATTTCGCGGTGACGACATCCTACTATGCAAAGGCCATCAGTGGCGATCGCAGTGCCTAACACACTATCTCAGTCAACGCTTCATTATCTGGTTTTTAGCGTACATTTACTATCAATCTGCTCTAGGGATACTCAGTGAAGCGATTGATCGCTCGACTATAGCTTTCCCTAAAACAAGTAAAATTTACGTGAGCAAGGGTATCAAAATCAATCTTGTGACTCAGGTGCCAAATTTAGGTACCAAATTTAGATTCGATCAATTTGGCAACGGCTCAATCATGGCACCTTCTGATACTATTTAACTGAGGGCTGTCAGCAACTTACAGTCTTAAGTTGTGGCGATCGCCCAATTGAGTCCAGTTCATACGATTGCTCCAGTAGCTCAGTGGATAGAGCATCTGCCTTCTAAGCAGATGGCCGTAGGTTCGAATCCTACCTGGGGCGCTTTTTACAACTTAATGACAATCTAGCGTGTTTTGGGCAAAAGCAATGCCAAGATTTTGCTTGCCTAGACGCAACACCTAGATTACAATTAATCAAAAATTAATAGCAACAGAAGTAAATCACCTCTGCTGCTAGCTACTGGTATTTAGTTAAAGAGCCCGTGACGAGGATTGAACTCGTGACCTCACCCTTACCAAGGGTGTGCTCTACCACTGAGCCACACGGGCATTTTTCGAACGCACAAATCGTTAACTGATTTATGCGTTCCGTGGATGGGCCGGGCTGGATTTGAACCAGCGTAGGCGTAGCCAGCGGATTTACAGTCCGCCCCCATTAACCACTCGGGCACCGACCCGCTCACCCACGGAAACTTATATTAGCATACTGATTTGGAAAATCAAGCCCTTTCTAAAAAAATTCTGTAGGCTGCTTCTCCAGTGTTGCCTTGCTGGCAGTCAATAACCATATTTCTGCGTCAGCTTTGACTCTGAGAGCGATGGCTAGAGCGGATTGCAGGCAATAGACCCAGCCTTTTAGCAGCTTGCGATCGCGCTGGGAAATCGCTTTCGTCGTAAATTTCTCCCACGAGCTGTTCCAGGATGTCTTCTAGGGTGACTAGACCGACGGTGCCGCCATACTCATCCACC
>DATNPE010000564.1:0-6253 GCA_036703355.1 Allocoleopsis sp.
TTTCAACTCAGCCCCCTGAAATCACCAGAGATTTAACCAGAGGTTCAGAGAATTATTAGCATAGAAAGACAGCTATACTCCAAAGTAATATCCTTTCTTGTTGCGAGTTGCCAAGGCCCGGACTATGACATCGTATGCAACCTCCACGACCAGAGCCGAGATGAGCGAACTCCGGCGTTTAAAAGCCTTGCTACCCCCTGAACTGCAAAGTTGGGTCATGGTGGAGGGAGCCACAACTGTTAATCCTCCCCTGATTACGGCTGAAGAGATTGGCAAGGATCAAGTTGAAATTCAGATTGACTTAATTCGTTGGGAACAACTGGCGATCGATCAGCGTAACTTGCTGTTTTGGCATGAAGTCGCTCGCATCCAGAACGATACGATTCCCAAAGATGGCTGGGAAATGGCCGCTTTGGCGATCGGTCTGGGTGGCGCTGTGGGCGAGCTTTGGGTGCAAGATGGATTGCTATTGCTGTTGGCCCTAGGGCTATGTGGCGTTTCCGGCTATCGCTTGTTCCAAAAGAACAACAACGAGCGCACAGTCAGAGAAGCGATCGATGCTGACGAAAAGGCGATCGCGCTAGCCACTCGATTTGGTTACAGCTTGCCCAATGCTTACAAGAGTTTAGGCAGTGCCCTCAAAGCTTTAATTGACCAAACCCCCAAGAAGCGACAGCGGGGCAAGTATGAAGCTCGTTTGGAAGCCTTGAAGCGCAGTGCTGCCAAAGCTAAGGCCAGAGCGAAAGGTAGCCGCCCAGAGATGCCATAAACGGATTAGTTCGTAACGTCGTCGCTGGTTTGGTTGAGATAAACGGAGTTGGGTAAACGCTCGACTCCGTTTTTAATTTAGGGAAAATTTCAAATTACAGTTGACCCATCATTTTGTGAGTTTGCGGCACCACCCGAACCTGCTTTAAGTGGCGCTTCATCATCGCTTGCCAGGTCAAAACTTGATTGGGAGTTGGTGGCGAAAAAGGATGGTTAGGCGCGTGAGCCACATCTAAAGGAGTCACAGGCTGGAGAAAGACAGGAATCGCTGGGTCAACCGCAGCAACTAACTCAGCGGTCTGCTCCAAATCTTCTACCTTGGTTGCTTGAGAAGCGATCGCCTTGACAAACACGTCCACCGAGGCCTCGTGACAGCGACGTAAAAACTCAGCATGGGCTGGCCACAGAGTTTCACCGCTGACACTAGGCAGCTTAATATCCATCCCGACCGTATCTAGATGAGGTAAAATCCTCGCCAACTGCTCAGGTCGATGTCCACCACTTTCGAGGTAAATTGGCAGTCCTGTTTGCTGACGCACTTGCGGTAAAAATTCAGCTAAAAACGCTGCATGTAACAGAGGCTCACCGCCAGTGAGGCTAATACTGTCGTGTAACCCCGGTTGATTTTGCCGCTGCACCCATGCCAACAAAGTGGATAAAGAGACGGGGTTGGAATGGGTTTCAAAATCTCTGAGTCCAGGCGATCGCTCAATTTGGCAAGTGGCAGGTGCAGTCCAGGTATGGGCGCTATCACAGAAATGGCAGCGTAAATCGCAGAAAGCAAACCGAACAAACAGTTGGCGTGTGCCTACATTGAGTCCTTCTCCTTGAATCGCCGAAAAAATCTCAACCAAGCGAGCTGTGTTAGTGTCAGCGGTCATCTCAACAAATTGTGATTAGCCAGGAAAAACCATTGTAGACGACTGCCGATCGAGCAATTTGTCGCACCCCTAGATTCAGTGGCGTCACTCAGAAAATGACTGATTCTAGAGAAAATGTTCATCTGATCTTTAAAAGAACAAAATCCTACACAAAGATTCGCTGAAGTCTAGTCGTTATTGTTTCCTCGGTTTGTGATCTGTCGCTAAGTTTCTAATGAGAACGCCAGCAAAATTCCAGAGCCCCCTGCCATCTCAGCAAATTCTGGAGGCGCGTTGGACTCGTAGCTCCGTAGAACGATTCAAGTTTAGCGACTATGCGAATTCTAATTTATTCCTATAATTACCATCCAGAGCCAATCGGGATCGCCCCCTTAATGACTGAGTTGGCAGAAGGATTGGTGCAACGAGGCCATGAAGTTCGCGTTGTCACTGGTATGCCCAACTATCCCCAACGTCGTATCTACGACGAATATCAAGGGAAGTTGTACGTCACCGAAGAAAAAAACGGAGTCACCATCCAGCGCAGCTTTGTCTGGGTTAAGCCAAAGCCCGGATTGCTCGATCGCATTCTCCTAGATGGCAGCTTCGTGCTCACCAGTTTTCTGCAAGCGATGCGTGGCTGGCGACCAGATGTCATTTTGCTCACGGTTCCACCCTTGCCCGTGAGTGTTCCAGCAGCTCTACTCGGCTGGATTCGGCGGTGCCCGGTGGTGCTGAACTTACAAGACATTTTGCCTGATGCGGCGGTGCATGTGGGGTTGCTGAAAAGCAAGACCATGATTCGGGTTTTCTCAGCCTTAGAGAAATTCGCCTATCGCACCGCTACCAAAATCAGCGTCATCACAGAAGGGTTTGTGGACAACCTCACAGCCAAAGGAGTTGCCCCGGAGAAGATGGTCTGCATCCCCAACTGGGTTGATGTCAACTTCATTCGTCCCCTGCCCAAGGAAAACAACGCCTTTCGCCTCGCCCATCAACTCGAAAACAAATTCGTAGTTCTCTACTCTGGCAATATCGCCCTAACTCAGGGTCTGGAAACCGTCGTAGAAGCGGCTACTCGTCTGCGTCACATTCCTGAGATTGCGGTGGTGATTGTGGGCGAAGAGAAAGCCCTGCAAGGCTTGCAAAATTACTGTCAATCCCGTGGAGCCGATAACGTATTGCTCTTGCCGTTTGCGCCACGCGAGAAATTACCTGAAATGTTAGCTGCGGCTGACATTGGCTTGATTGTGCAAAAGAGTAATGTCATCTCTTTCAACATGCCATCCAAAACTCAAGTGCTTTTGGCTAGCGGTCGTCCCATTATTGCCTCTGTGCCTGACACTGGGACGGCTGCGAGAGCAGTGCATCAAAGTGGTGGCGGAGTTGTCGTGGAGCCAGAAAACCCAGATGCTTTAGCGACTGCAATTCTGGAACTGCATAGCGATCGCGCCAAAGCCGAAAGGCTAGGCCAAAAGGGCAGGCAGTATGCAGTAGAACGCTATGCCTTTGAGCAAGCGCTGAATCAGTACGAAGCCCTGTTCAAGAGCGTCACATTCAACGCCGCTTCTAACTTGCCAACGCTACCAGAGCTTGTAGCCGAAAAATCTTTGGTCGATCTGTAAGCCTTCTGTTGGCTTGGTCGAGCACTCAGGAGTTAGCCCAGTTCTGTCCAGGTATTGTGATATCTGGGCAGTTTTGTACGGTCTGCGCGACCCATGACTGCGATACTTGTCGTAAATAATTCCGCTAAAATGATAGGCAGATCGCATAAATCTCCTCTCAAAAATTTTGCAGATCAAATCATCAATTCCCTTGGACCATCGTCCTGTTCCTGATCCAACCACTTCTGGCACTCAACCATCGCCAGATATGGCCCAGCGTGAACGGGTTTTAAGTTGGTTGGCGACAAATGTGCCCGACTCGCGGCTTCAGCACATTCTGAGAGTGGAGCAAACTGCTACAGAGCTGGCTCAGCATCATAGTCTTAATGTTGAGAAAGCGGCCCAGGCAGGCTTGATGCATGATCTGGCAAAGTACTTCAGACCTCAACGTCTTCTAGAAATAGCTCAGGCTGAGGGTTTAAAGATAGACCCTGTAGAAATGGCTCATCCACATTTACTCCATGCGCCAGTGAGTGCCATTGTGGCTAGGGATGAGTTTGGAGTTGAGGATGAAGAAGTTTTGCAAGCTATTTGTGATCACACCCTAGGCAGACCTGGAATGGGTTTGCTGAGTTGTGTGGTTTTTTTGGCAGATAGCTTGGAGCCAGGACGAGGGAATACTCCCGAATTAGAAACCTTGCGACAAAGCAGTTTGCAGGATTTATACCAAGCAGTTTATTTGACCTGCGACTATTCCCTGAAGTATTTTCTGGATACCCATCGGCTAATTCATCCTCGAACTGTTCTCACACGCAATTGGTTTTTGAAACGATCGCATCCGATAAATTCTGTTATTTCGTAAGGAACTGAGAACTGAATGACCGATTCTTTCCAACTGCGTTCTTCCTCAATCGCTGCTACTTCAGTCACCAGTATGGCTAAGCAAGATGCAAGTAAAGAATTGGCTTTGCTGATTGCTGAAGCTGCTGATGATCGCAAAGGATCTGACATTGTCATCCTCGATGTTTCTGAAGTGTCCTACTTAGCCGATTACTTTGTTTTGATCACCGGGTTCTCGAATGTGCAGGTACGGGCGATCGCGCGCTCGATTGAGGACAAAGTAGAGCAGGAATGCCAACGCTACCCCCTCCGCACGGAAGGGCAAGCCGAAGGTAGCTGGGTGGTGCAAGACTACGGCGAGGTCATCGCCCACATCTTTATGCCAGAGCAGCGGGAATTTTATAATCTAGAAGCCTTTTGGGGCCATGCCAACAAAACTGAGTTTTCCACGTTGGTAAAGGATTAGGTAAATTAAAGGGACAGACGGCTCTTGGGTAGCCTCTGCACTCGTTAGTGTTGCCTATGGATATTTCTACCCCTGTTTGTCCCGTTCCGTTTGAGCAGCAACCCCTCAACGAATACCAGGATTTGAAAGAATCTTGGTTTTTTCGCTGGGCAACTTTGCCGTTGCAAACCTACCTAACTACAATTCTTTGGATTTGGGTTTGTAGTTGGCTTGTGGTGGGGCCAGTGGCGACCTATAGCTTCTCCTGGGCCAAGCATCCAGTGCAGTTTGCGCTCAGCGGTGCAGCAGGAGCGAGCTTGATGGTGGCTTTGGCGCTGCTGCGTCTCTATTTGGGATGGAGCTATATCCGCGATCGCCTGCTCAACGAAACTGTTTTTTACGAAGAGTCAGGTTGGTATGACGGTCAGTATTGGCCAAAGCCACCGGAAGTGCTGACGCGCGATCGCCTCATTGTCAGCTACGAAATTCAACCAATTTTACGGCGCTTACAACGCAGCTTCGGGTGTCTGATTGCACTTTTCTTTTGTGGTGGCATCGTCTGGCAATATCTCTAATGCCTTGAGCGCCTGAGACATTCGCCCATCAAGATGCCGATGAGAAATTAATGCCTACAAAAATTAACCAAGTAGTATTACAAGGATGACTATTCTCTAAGCTAGGCTTGCCTAGGGAACGGGAGTATGTCAGAGTCTTAGCCATGACTAGGGGAAAACGAACTCAAGCTGCTGAGCTAGAAGTTAGATTACTGCGTGAAGGTTTGGTCGAATCGAGCCATCACGTTCAAGCTGTTGCCTGTGATGACCGAGGGCGCGTGCTATCCGTTGCGGGGAATGCAGAAACCGCCACTTTTGTGCGCTCTGCCCTGAAGCCATTTCAGGCACTCGCTGTCACTACCACAGGGACATTAGAGCGCTACAACCTGACCGATCGCGACTTAGCGATTATTTGTAGCTCCCATAAGGGCACGATTGAGCAAGTGCGGCAGGCGTTTAATATTCTGTGGCGCAGTGATATTGACCCGTCGGCGCTGCAGTGCCCAATTCCAGAAGGCAAACGTAGCCCGTTGGAATATAACTGCTCTGGCAAACATGCTGGGATGCTAGCGGTTTGTCAGCAGCGCAATTGGCCGTTGTCGAATTACTTGCAACGCAACCATCCAGTTCAGAAGCTGATTCTGGCCAAAGTGGCTGAGTTGCTGCGGATGCCAGGGGAAGAATTTATTGGCGCTAGGGACGACTGTGGTGCACCGACTTATTTCTTGCAGTTGGGGCAAATGGCGACACTGTATGCCCAGCTTGCGTCTGGTAACAACTTGGATATGGAGCGGATTGTCCGAGCGATGACCCATCACCCGCAAATGGTGGCAGGCGAAGGCGAGTTCGATACCGAGATCATGCGCCTCACCCAAGGAGAACTGGTGAGTAAATCGGGCGCGGAAGGGGTGCAATGCATTGGCCGAGTCGGTGAAGGCTTAGGCTTAGCCATCAAAGTCGTAGATGGAGCCAAGCGTGCCAAATATGCAGCGGCAATCCATATCCTGAAGCAACTGGGTTGGGTGACCCCGGCGATCGCGGAAGCGCTGACAGAAAGCTTTATTACCTTAAGCGCGTTCAAGCGTTTAGACGTTTTGGGCGAATTGTCCTTAATTTAGAAATTAGGGGTTGCAATCTCAAAAGCTTTTGGTTATAGTAGAAAAGCCGACGCGGGGTAGAGCA
>DATNPE010000565.1:0-2170 GCA_036703355.1 Allocoleopsis sp.
TGAGAACGTCTTTGCAAATTTCGAATTTGTCAAATTTGTCAAAGTAGTTTTGGAACTGCCGAAGGAGCAAAGGGATCAATTATTTGATGTTGCTTTGTTGTTAAAGCAGCAAGAGGAACTAAGAGATGCTGCGAACAAAGGGAGTTTAACTCCTAGGCAAGCGAAACTTTTATGTCGAGTAGAACCCGTTGTCAAAAGTTGCTTAGACTTGATTAGGGAACTCGATGAATTTACAGACAACGAGTTCTAGTAAGGTATACCTCGCCGACTGGCGGTAGAGATATGGTCTAGTTCTACTCGTCTTGTCTCTAATAATGAACAAATTGAATTGCATCAGTCGGGTAGCCCACCGCTTTCCAAGCAGGCAAGCTACCCCGCAACTCTGAGACGTTGTGGTATCCGGCGGCTCGCAGTTTGGCAGCAGCTTCGGCGGCTTCTTCATCAATATCGCCATACACGTACAGATCGCGATCGAACTCTAGGCAATCTAAGGTACGGTCTGGCAGATCCTGGAGTGGCATGGAAATCGCACCCGTGATGTGGCTGAGGTTAAATTGGTTGCGATCGCGCACATCAATAATGGTGAGGGCGGGTTCACCCCAATCTAAGCGAGCTTTGAGGTCGTAAACGCGGGACTTGGACCGTAGCACTGGGGGCCGAGGCAAGAGGCTAAAGAACGTGTCCATGAGGGGGGAGCAAGTAGCTGTGCTTGCAATCTAACAACTGCTTCAGAGAGCTGCAAATTTTTGTGTACAAACCTTGACTTTGGCAGCCTTATTCAAATTCTTTGCTTCGGCTGGAATGCCAAAAATTAAAAATGGGGCATCACCACGAGGTGGCCCCGGAATCAATCCATTGCTTAAAAGCAAGACCCCAGACGCAGCAAGGGTTTAATGATTAACTACTGAAAATCAATTTCTTGCTTTTGAGTGTGATTGGCGATCGCAGAGATCACGTTATATCCTTCAGGTCCGGGAGGTCTCTGGGAATCTTCAGCGCCATCGGTGGGGCCAGCGACCGCTTTCCACGCTTCTAAACCACCTTTCAGTTCAGCCACATTGAAGAAACCAGCGCCCCGGAGTGCCTGAGCGGCTTGAGCGGTTTCTTGCTCGTTGCTGCCGTAAACATAGATGTCCCGGTTGGGTTCTAAGCTAGACTTGGCCCAATCTACCAGCACATCCATCGGCATGGACATGGCTCCAGTGATGTGGCTAGCGTTAAAGCTGTCGCGATCGCGAGCATCTAGAATGGTCAGCGCTGGCTCACCCCACTCCAAGCGAGACTTGAGGTCATGCACCGAAGACTGAGGCTTTAGCCCAGGAGGGGTTGGAGTGGCATTCGGTAGCGCATCTTTAGCACGATCAATAGCATCTGCGACCTTGTGGGTTGCCTTATCCGTAGCCTGGGCCGCATTATCTACGGCACTTCTAGCTTTATCTTGCAGATTTTCCATAACGAGCTTTTTAATGAATCACATCACCAGAAATGTAATAGCCAGCACGAAGTAATCGCTCCCCCCTGAGTAGTAAGGTCTTGGAGTTCTCCCTTTGGGTAGAGCGCACCTCTTTTAGATGTCGTCAATGTTTTGGGCGATCGCCTTTGCAGCCAAGCTCCGTCTGGCAAATCTGTCTTCTAAACTGGAGCTATGGCACCCAAGATTCAGACCCTACCTGTAGAGGTAGTCCATTTAATTGCGGCTGGAGAAGTGATCGACTCTCTGGCGGCAGTTGTGCGGGAATTAGTCGAAAATGCCCTAGACGCGGGCGCAACCCGGATCGCGATCGCCGTTTGGCCAGAGCAATGGCGAGTCCGAGTCGCTGATAACGGTGCTGGCATGGACTTGGCCGATTTGAAACAAGCCGCCACCCCCCACAGCACCAGCAAAATCCAGGCGAGCGAAGACCTGTGGAAAATCACCAGCTTAGGCTTTCGGGGGGAAGCCCTGCACAGCTTGGCTCAGTTAGCAGAGCTGGAAGTATTGAGCCGTCTAGATTCCAGCCAGGAAGGGTGGCAAGTCAGCTATAACCCTCAGGGAGAACCCATCCGAGTCGAACCCGTGGCGATCGCCCCTGGTACGGTCGTCACCGCCAGCAACTTGTTTGGCATTTGGCCCGCCCGTCGCGAAGGACTGCCTTCCCTCACCCAGCAACTACGCGCGATTCAGCTCACC
>DATNPE010000566.1:0-2673 GCA_036703355.1 Allocoleopsis sp.
CGAGAGATTCGTCGCTTAGCTGACCAGACTGCTGTTGCCACCCTGGATATTGAACAGATGGTCAAAGAGATGCACTCTTCTGTCACCACAGGCGTGATGGAAATGGACAAATTCACCAAGGAAGTTGACCAGGGAGTGGGAATTATTGGTGCGATTGGGCAAGAACTGGGACAAATTATCGCGGAGGTACAAGCGCTAACACCTCGGTTTGCCACAGTAAATCAAGGCATGGAAGCCCAGGCTCAAGGGGCACAACAAATCAGCGAGGCTATGATGCAACTGAGTGATACTTCAGTGCAGACCGCAGACTCTCTAAGAGAAATTAATAGTGCGATCGAGCAATTGAACCAAGCCTCTCATGGACTGCAGCAAGAAATTTCTCAATTCAAAATCAATGCCGTAGAACTGTCTCGCCCCAAAGCTTAATTGTGGCTAGATTGGAAATGCTAATTTCTTCAAGCTTATAACTGCCATCAAATGTTGCAAGCAGAACAGGTGCTTCAGGAGCGCTACCAGCTCAAGCAAAAACTAGGGCAAAATGCAGGACGGCAAACCTGGCTGGCCGAAGATTTGCAAGCAGTGCCTCCAGAACCTGTGATTATCAAGCTCCTCACGTTTGGCGGAGATGTGCAGTGGGATGACTTGAAGTTATTTGAACGTGAAGCTCAAGTCTTGAACAAGTGACATGCTCCCGACACTTCCCTAACGGGAGAGCGCGGGCTTCTCAGTGACCCCTGCTATTGCATTGGGCGTTTCCTGAGCTTTAAGAACGCGATGACCCACCGCTCTATATTTAATGTTGATTGCTGCGTTGTGGCCACGGTCTAGCTCCAATCCACAGTGAGGGCAAGAATGCCATCTATCTGCCATTCAATCAGTCTATTCGCCAACGCCAAGGCGCGATCGCAGACGTTAAAGACGTGTTTCAAAGCCTACAGATTGAAGCATCTGGTACCTTTGACACGATCTACTCTAGAGCCAAAGAAATCATTACGATTCAAACCACAACTCAGCGCTACTCTTTTGGTTTAGGTTTAAGCTCTGTGGGGTGTCTTTGGATTGCCCAAGAAATTAAAAGCTGGTTGGGGATGGAGCGTTCGTGAGCTGCACTTCATTAGAGTCACAACTTTAAGTGCAGCTCACCTGCGTTGCTTAGTCGTTAATCGCGTTGGTTAAGACCTCTGCTAGGCTCATATCTGCCATGTCATCAAAGGTAATGGTGTCGCAGATATCAAACTTGGCCCCGATGCTTTGCATTTGATCGTCTAAAGCTTTGAGAAATTTACTGGCTTGGGGATCACTACCCACCTGAATGAGAGAAATGGCTAGTTCTTCATCTTGGTCAAGCTGGCGGGAAGCATTCACAATCACCTCCATCACGGCTCGGCGATCGTCTGGTTCACCATCCGTAATGACTAAAATGGTTTCTCCTTGCTTTGCCTGTCCAGCCCGCTTCCGCTGAAGATAACTGTTGGTGGCATCGTGTAAAACGGAAGCGAGATTGGTCGTACCCGAAGGATCATTCTCGAGAAACAACTGCTCCACCTTAGCCGCTGTCACATCGTCATAACGCTTGAAGCGGCTGGAGAACAAATAAACTGTAATGCCGTCGGGATCAAATTGCTCACACTTTCTCGCCAGCGCCAGGGTCGATTCTTGCACTTCTGCCCAGCGGGTTCGGCCTCCCCGTTGGTCTGGCGTAGACATGCTGCCGCTCTTATCGATGATGAGTGTGTAGTCGCGGTCTTTCATATATCTGTAGAGGATTTTTGTTCATCCTAGTGAGTCTAGCTAGAGAAACACCCCAGAATTTGCAATTCCTTAAGAACAGGTGGCACAGTGGAAGAAAAGCAGCAGGGTACTCAAACGGGATGCTAGAGCCAGGACAGGTGATTTGCGATCGCTATGAACTTCAACAACCACTCAACGATCATCCTGTGCGGCAAACTTGGCTAGCAACTGATTTAGCAGAGCCAGAAGATGTAGCTGATCAGGTCGTGATCAAACTGCTAGCAGTAGAAGGAAGCACCCAGTGGGAGCCTGTGAAGCTGTTTGAGCGAGAAGCCCAAGTCCTGGAGCAGTTAGATTATCCCCGCATTCCTCAGTACCTCGATTACTTTTGCCTGGAGGAGAAGCCGCTGTGGTTTGGCTTGGTGGAGGAATATATTCCGGGTGTCTCCCTGAAAGAATTCATTACTCAAGGTGAGAAGTTTACTGAGCTAGAGATTCGAGAGATGGCGATCGCCATTCTGGAAACTCTGATTTACCTGCACGAACTCAGTCCTCCGGTCCTCCATCGCGACATCAAACCCAGCAACATTATTTGGGGTGATGATGGCGAAATTTATTTGGTAGATTTTGGCGCAGTGCAAGACCGAGCGGCAACAGAAGGTTCTACTTTTACCGTGGTGGGAACTTACGGTTACACCCCTTTAGAGCAGTTTGGGGGTCGCGCTGTCCCTGCTTCTGATCTCTACGCCTTGGGAGCCACCTTAATTCATTTGATCACAGGGGTTGCTCCCGCCGATCTACCCCAGAAAGATTTGCGGCTGCAATGGCGCGATCGCATCAGTCTCAATCCTCAACTGCTCGACTGGATCGATCGCCTAACGGAGCCTGCCCCCGAAAACCGCTTTAGTACCGCTCGTGAAGCCTTGACCGCCTTAGAATCTG
>DATNPE010000567.1:0-4509 GCA_036703355.1 Allocoleopsis sp.
CCGTTGGTTTATGCAGTCATCCGACGACCCACCAAAAGATAGGTGGTGGTTACAGTAGTTAATAGTAAAACAGTCATTGAAATCATCTCGATGCACCCTGTAAGTGTTCATAGTCTAACTACGACTCAAATTTTTCTAGCCTAGTCAGATGGCTTAAGCTGGCTACGCTAAGAGACGCAAGCAAAAGATGCAGCTTCGATTTAGGCAACCTCAATCTCCGATTCGGATTTAGGAGAGCGATGTGATCGCTAAACCAAGTTAGATTCAGTGGCAATGGTGTTGCCTCGGCCAGAAACAGGAAACAAAAGTTGGCTTGGTCTACGCCGTAGGATCTCGATCAAGCTATGACAACCTGACTTTGATCTGAAGTTTTAGCTGAACTCCAGGGGCATATTGTACAGCTTCATAACCGTGTAAACACACAAGCGGCTGAAATTTTTCAATGTCTAACCGCCAGACCAGCTAGGAAAGCAAGTAATTATAGTTAAGCAGCCTTTAGTCAAGCAGTGCTGTATAAAATAATACTGAGAGATAGCAAAAAGTTTTGCTGCAACTTTACAGTTCCTCCGAAATCGGGCGATCGCTGCTTGGTTCTCTATCTAAGCACTGAATTTATGGAGGGGACAGCAATGATGCAAGTGCAAGCTCTCGAATGCCCCAAGTGCAGCAAGAAGGCAGTGGTGCAGCGCACTAGCGATCTCTATGTGTGTCTATCTTGCGACTTCAAGCGTGATTTATCCAAACTAGCACCCTCTAAGTCAGACAGCGATTTGTCCTTGATATTAATGGTGCTACTAACAGCGCTTTTAGTGGCATTTATCATCATCTAAGCCAGAGGCGATCGCCCACTCACGCTTTGACCCGAAAAGCCATGCCAAAATTGTGGCAGTTTTGTAGGCTGGCTAAGGATGCAAGAGTTGAGTAAAGGGTTATCCTGGATCGCGATCGCCTCACTAGCGGTAGGATCGTTGGCTTGTCGGGCTGCTACTCCGATCGCCGATCCTGTCATGACTAGCAGCAAAGTTTCTGAGCTGACTCTGAATGCCACGCCTGCATCCAGCG
Organism: Allocoleopsis sp.; assembly: GCA_036703355.1. Classification (GTDB taxonomy): domain Bacteria; phylum Cyanobacteriota; class Cyanobacteriia; order FACHB-46; family FACHB-46; genus Trichocoleus. The sequence continues at coordinate 1,063 of DATNPE010000567.1, forward strand.
CCACGCAGCCAGCAGCGCTCACAAATGACAGGTTGCCACTACAACCGACTCCGGTGGCTTTGGAGTTACGAAATCCCTGGCCTCCAGAGTGGGAGCAAGAATTTCAACAGCGGGCTCAACAAGTCATTGCTTTCTACAAAGGGCAGAAGTACGGCAACAATAGCGGCGAAAATGAGAAGCGGTCTTACCCTTACGCTATGTTCGATTTTTTAGCGGGAAATCGAGACCAGGCGATCGCCTTTTTGCAGAGTGAAGATAAGCAAGCTAAAGATAACCAGCACACCGCAGGCATTGACTATTACTATTCCTTCACCCTAAAAGGCCAGATACGGAAATATTTTCTGTTTGGCCCATTTCTCGATCCTGCTTACAAGCGGCGAATGTTTGAAGGAGCCAAGAACTGGACGAAGCAAGATCCAAATCGGCGGCCCCATCCCATTTATGGCAAAGGAGATGGCAGCAAACAAGGCTGGGGACCAAAGGTGAGAGGTAGTTGGGTGGATGACCGCAACACTGATAATCTCCGGGCCATGCGAGAAATTTCTGTGTACTTAATGGCCGAAGAGACAGGGAACGAGGCAGTCCGGCGCTTATACAAGCAAAAGCTGCACCACTATGTGGCAACGCTCTACCACATTGGCATGGGAGAGTGGGATTCGGAAACCTACCACGGCCACACCTTATCGGCCTATCTCAATCTCTATGACTTTGCCAAAGACCCAGAAGTCAAACAGTTGGCGAAGGCGGCCCTAGATTGGCTCTCAGTGTCGGGAGCGGTGAAGTATTACCACGGTGGCTTTGGTGGACCCAGCAAGCGAGATTACGGCAGCAGTAACGTGGTGTTTGGCTCAGATGCGGCTAGGCTGCTGTGGCTGTACTTCGGGGATGCCACTGTGCCCAACCCAGAGCCAGAGCGAGACTCGATTCATGTCATTACTAGTAGTTACCGCCCACCGGAGGCCGTGGTGCATCTAGCCCGGAAGCAGTTTGCCAAACCGACAGAACTGTTGATCACGCATCCCACTTACGAAAATTGGAAACCAGGTCGCGCTGATCAGCCTGCTTATTGGGAAACCACCTTCTTCGGCCAAACCTACCAGTTAGGAAGCGTTGTGTCTTCCTTTAAGGATAACGATGTGGGGCCATTCAAGTTGATGGCGCAGAACTCTCGGCGTGGCGTGGATTATTTTGTCGCCAATACAGAAGGCGATCGCGTGGAGGCAGGCAAAAACCAGGGCGACCAAATCGGGCAGTACCGCAATTTGATGATTTGGCTACGGCCTGCTTCGGATACCCCCTTCTTCTTTCAAGTGCCTAAATCTGCCAAAGCTGAGGTCGAGAATGGCATTTGGTTTTTCCGATTTGAAAACACTTGGCTGGCGGTTGCTCCAATTAATCTCCAGCCTTATGAGGAAGTGGCGATCGCAGACAAAAAAACCGCTGAACTATATCAGCAAGAACGCACACTCAAAGCCATATCTGGTGACAGCTCCTATACAGGCTTTGCTTTAGAAGTCGGAGAACCCGCTACTCATGGACGCTATGAGCAGTTTAAGCAAGCCATTAAAAATAAGAGCCAATTGAATTTGAGCCGTTTAGCCCAGGGAACTGTGCAGTTGCGAGGCACCACAGGAGAAACCCTAGAGCTGAGGCACAATGCCAAAAATGAGCTGCCAACCGTAGTCCGGAATGGCGTAGTTCACGACTGGCTGAAGCACTTGGATCTCTACAAACCTGTAGCAGGGAATGGTCCCATTTCTCTAGGCTGGAAACAAGGTAGGCTACAAGTGGTAGCGGGTAATTCTAGCTTTGAAACCCAGGTTGAGCCAGCAGAGACCCTAGAGGTTGCACCATAGATTAAGCAAGAGTCGTCGTAGAGAGGGCAACAGATTGCAGACGCAGGAGTATCAAACTCAGGTAGAGCAGGTAATGCAGACCTTGAGAAATGACTTGCCGACTTTGTTTGAGCGAGACATTTCCTACGACATCTACACACAAGACATCCTATTTCAGGACCCAGTCAATCGATTCAAATATAAGTTCAACTACCGCATCATTTTCTGGACCCTACGATTTCACGGGCGGCTCTTTTTTACCGAACTCTTTTTTGATCTGCATGATGTGTCTCACCCTACTCCTAATGTGGTGCTAGCCACTTGGACCGTGCGCGGCAAATTGCGGGTGCCCTGGAATGCCAATATTTTCTTCAATGGTTACTCCACCTACAAGCTCACCCCCCAAGGGCTAATTTACGAGCACATCGATACTTGGGACCGCAAGCCGAGTGAAATCTTGCGGCAATTCCTGCCTGAGAAGAGTTCGCCTGAGAAACGCGATCGCCCTTCCTAATTCCTCAGACCCCAGTTACTCAAAAGGCAAACCACCGTAGAAGAGAGCGATCGCCCTCTAGAAATTATTGATAGTTAACATCTGAATATATGCTCATATGTTAGAGTAATTCAAAATCAGTAAAGGTAGATTCTATGACCGCTGTTTCCCAGATGAAGTGTGCCTGTGATTCCTGCTTGTGTATTGTTTCGCCCAACGAGCAAGCAGTACAAAAAGATGGCAAATACTATTGCAGTGATGCTTGTGCAAATGGGCACTCTAACGGAGAGGGTTGTGGTCATACAGGCTGCGACTGCAACTAAGACTCAAACTTAAGCAATTCCTACAAAAAGAACCCGCCAGTGCTCAGACTAGCGGGTTTTTTCGTGGATGAGCTTCAGATGAGAAGACAGAAGCCAGGAGTCAGAATTCGGAAGACAGAATTTACAGAGCCCTCTGGCTCCTGGCTTCTGTCTCCTAACTTCTGGCTTCTGCCTCCCGTCTCCCCTAAAAATTAGAGACTCGCCAACACATCCCGTGCTGCTTCTAGGGTGCGATCGATATCAGCATCAGTGTGAGCCAAGGAAGTGAAGCCTGCTTCAAATTGGGAAGGCGCTAGGTACACACCCCGCTCCAACATGCCGCGATGGAAACGGCTGAACTTGGTGAGGTCACACTTTTTGGCATCTTCGTAGTTGTGAACCGGGCCTTCGGTAAAGAAGAAACCGAACATGCCGCTGATGCTGCCACCGCAAGCTGCATGACCTGTTTCTTTAGCAATTTGCAGCAGCCCTTCCACCAACTTCTTGGTGACGCGATCGAGATGCTCGTAGGTGCCAGGTTGACGTAGCAACTCCAGCGTCTTGATACCAGCGGTCATCGCCAAGGGGTTACCAGAAAGCGTTCCCGCTTGGTACATGGGGCCAGCAGGAGCCACCATCGACATAATGTCGCGGCGACCCCCATAAGCGCCTACAGGCAGACCGCCACCAATCACTTTACCCATTGTGGTCAGGTCAGGCGTGATGCCAAATTTTTGTTGAGCGCCCCCGTAGGAAATCCGGAAGCCAGTCCTGACTTCGTCGAACACTAGCAAAGCACCGTGCTCTTGAGTAATCT
>DATNPE010000568.1:0-5028 GCA_036703355.1 Allocoleopsis sp.
TTCAAAAGCTTGACGATTGTGCCGATCAACCATCAGTGGGTTTTCAAGGTTGAGTTTACAGTGACTATGCCTGTTTCTAATCTGTCGTAATCATGCGTTTTGTTGCAAAGCCGTTGAGAATCAGTCCTCGAATCATCGCTACTTCTTGATCTAAACCCTTTGCATGTTCCTGATATTTCGCGGCATCGTTGAGTAGATTGTAACTTTCCATCCGCTCAGCCATTTGACGCGAAAATGTCACCTTTTCCTCCATTGCCCGGACAGCCGACCATAGAGCATTTTCCAGATTCTGAGTTTGCTCGGATAGGAATACATTTGCTGTAAACGAGTGCCCTGTATGGCAGCGAAACCGCAGCGGCTCTGACGTGCCAATCTGCCAGATGCTACCGTTGCATTCCGGGCAGGTGTAAGTCGTTCGAGTGCCGATCGCTTCGACATGCTCTAAAAACTCCTGGGTATTCATTCCCTGTTCTGCGATCTTGGACTCAACTTCAATTTCTTCAGTCACGGGATATGCCTCCTCCTCAGCAGCGGGTTCTTTGGACAACTGTACTAGTCGGTCTGAGATTTCTGCCAGCGGCAGGCAATAATCGACCCTGACAAACCGCAAGGCACTCTTTGCCATGCTAGGATATTCGGCTTCGCTTGGGTCTTGCACGATCGCGACTCCACCTCGTTTCTTGATCGCCTGTAACCCTACTGTGCCATCATCTAGATAGCCAGTCAGCACTACACCTACCACTCTGGGACCATACGCACGGGCGGCTGAACGAAATAGCGTATCGATCGCGGGTCGAAATCGATTTTCTTGAGGTCCACGTACCACGCGCATCACACCTTGATTAATTAACAGGTGATGATCGGGCGGCGCGACGTAGATTCGCGCTGATTGAATTAGCTCTCCATCTGACGGGTGAGCTACGGGAAGAGCGCTGACATCTGCCAAAATTTGAGGGAGAAGGCTGGGCTTGTCAGCCGCGAGATGTTGAACAATAAAGAGGGTCGCATCCAGGTTAGGCGGTAGGGCACCTAAAACCATACCTAGTGCTTTAAGCCCACCGGCTGAGGTACCAATAACGATAATGTCGTGTCTAGACATAAGTTTCTGATTTGCTCAACTTGGAAGGTTTAGTAATGGAAATTTAAGCGTGAAGTGAAGGTGTCCTGCCGTGCTTTCAACAGTAATCGTACCGCCCAAATGTTTGATTAGTTTCTGTACCAGTGCTAGTCCTAATCCGGTGCCGCCTTGCTTCCAAGGATCAGCATTCGGAATGCGATAGAACTTATCAAAAATATGAGTGAGTTCATTGGCGGAAATTTCCCCACTTGTGTTGCTGATCTGAAACTGCATCGAGTCTGGTTGAGCTTTGATGGTGACTGTAATTCGTCCATCTTGAGGTGTGTATTTGCAGGCGTTGTTGAACAACTCTGTCAAAATTCGATCTAAGGTTGCTGGATCTGATATCAAGACAGGCAAATTTGAGGGGATGTTTACCTGAAAGGTTTGCTGACGATCGCGCGCCCGCTCTTGGAAGGGGGCAAGCACTGTCGGTAGCCAGTCATATAGCCAAATGGTTTCGATGCTTAAAGGATGCTCACCTGCCTCAAGCCGTTGCAGATCGAGCAAATCATTAATTATGGTAATTTCCCGATCGCACTCTGTATCTAAAATGTTGAGGTACCGATCGACCGTATTTCTTTTTTCTAACTGTGTAGACTTTTCAGCAGCCCGCTCTTGAGCCAGCGCAACTTTTAACATCCGGATTGCCATTCTCATATTAGTCACGGGGGAACGCAGTTCATGAGACGTGGTGCTGAGAAAACTATCTTTGAGCTGGTCAAGTTTTTTCATCTCCTGAATTTGAACTTGTGAAGCTTGATAGAGTCGGGCTTGCCGAATTGCGATCGCACACTGATTTGTCACCTGCTGCACTAGGCGAATTTCTGGCTCACTAAAACCCTCTTGCTGCGGCTTAAATAACCACAAATCGCCTAAAGCGCCCTGATCATCAACAATGGGGCAAGCCAGAATCGTAAGATGCCGAGTTGAATTCTGATCAATCTCACAAAACTGGAAAAACTCACCCTGTAGAAGCTGGCGATAGGTTTCGGGCAAGGTTTCCATCGAGATCACCTGTCCTACCGACGAAGGTGAACAGCCAACTCCCTCAACCTCAAAGTTTGTGAACTCATAGCGGACTGTAGACGTGGCTAAGTCGAGGTCGTACAGCGCCGTATCGCAGCAGATTAAGTCGAGTACGATCGCTAATTCCTGCACCGCTGTTTGCAAAATCTGGCTCTCATCCAGACTGTCCCGCACTTTATCGGTAATTCGTTTTAGACCTGCTTCAAACTCAAGTGCCTGTTGCCACTCAGCGGTGCGTTCTTGCACCTGACGTTCTAGCTCAGAGTTGAGGTTTGCTAGAAGCTGTTCGACTTGCTTGCGTTCGGTAATGTCGCGCAACAGCCACCGCAAGCTGACAATTTGACCTGACGTATTGCGAACGACAGCCACCGTTAGCGCGGCATCGAAGGGCGATCGCTGAGGTGAGCGCAGATGGATCTGCCAATCTTGCAGCCTGTCTAGCTGCTGTAACTGATCGAGTTTGAGATGAAATGAGGAGCGATCGGGTTGATCAATAAAAACCAGCAGCGGTTTGCCAACTAAAAACTCCTGAGAAACCTTGAGTAGCATTGCGATCGCATGATTGGCTTCTAGAATTTTGCCATTGGCATCTGTAACCAGATAGCCATCGGGTGCAAACTCAAACAGTTCGCGGTAGCGCTGGCGTTCCGACTCTACCGCTTGACGAGTGTTGACTAAGGCTTCATTTTGATCATGCAGTTCTGCCTCAGATGCCTGCAATTCTTCTAAAACTGACTGAAGCTCCGCCAGTGCCTCCGATAAAAGTATTTGCTGTGATTCAGGTAAGTCGTTTGCCCGTTGTTGCAGTACCCATGCTCTTTGATACACCGCCCTCAACTGTGGAGATACCATATCTGTTAACCCTAGTCTGCTTCATTGGCGGTCTTTGCTTCCAGCATTTTACGCAATACTAGCTCACGGTGCACTCAATCCATCTACTGGTCTTGACTCTGCCATCACTCTTGGCTCACTCGTCCCACCAGGTTTGCTACCAGCAAGATCAACTGAGTTGAGTCGATTGGTTTAGCCATGTGCCTCTGAAACCCAGCCTCGATCGCTTGTCGCTGCTCTCGATCGCTGACATAAGCTGTAACTGCTGCTGCTGGAATCTGTCCTCCGACAACTGCATCGAGTGCTCTCACCTGCTGAATCAGAGAAAGCCCATCTTCATCGGGCATCCCGATATCTGCTAAGAGCGCATCATATCGACCCGGAGATTCAGTCAGCGCCTCGATCGCCTCTCTCACCGAAGTAACGGTTACAACCTCTGCTCCGACCGCTTCTAAGATGTATTTCATCAGGTCGAGGCTATCCACCTCGTCATCCACCGCCAGAATGCGTAAGCCCGCCAGTAAGGGATTTTCGCTGACAAGTTGTGAAAGCGCATCTGGGGTGAGTTCTAAGTCACTCGGCAGTGTAACCTCTGGGGGCATTGAGCGAAGGGGAAGATTTACAATAATGGTGGTTCCCTGTCCTTCTCCGGGGCTTTCGGCTCGCACCGTGCCACCATGCAGTTCTACAATATGTCGAACGATCGCCAAGCCTAAGCCTAACCCCTGCCTCGCTTTGGTGGTGCTTGAGTCTCCCTGCCGGAAGCGATCAAACACGTAGGGCAATAGATCTGCCGGAATGCCTTGTCCCGTATCGCTAACTCGAACTTCAGCCTGATTTTGCACAGGTGCGACTGTGATGTCTATCCGTCCACCCGGAGGCGTGAACTTAATCGCGTTAGACAACAAATTCCACATCACTTGCTGTAAGCGATCGCTATCGCCCACCACTATTGCAGTGTTTAGCTGCGAAACGATTTGAATTGCTTTTACTTCAGCCGCGAGATGCACTGATTCGATCGCATAATTCACAACCGAAACCAGATCCAACAGCTTAGTGTTGAGGTGCAGCTTGCCGCTGGTGATGCGCGACAAATCCAGCATGTCTTCAATTAATTGAGATTGTGCTCTGGCACTCCGCTCAATCACTTCTAACGCACGAGCGACGGCTGTCTCATCAATCTGACGGTTACGGAGAATCTGCGACCAGCCCAGCATCGTATTCAGCGGGTTGCGGAGTTCATGGGAAAGACTTGACAAAAATTCATCTTTAGCACGGTTGGCAGATTCCGCTTCTTGCCGAGCAGCCTGTTCCTGGCTCAGGATTTGCGATCGCGCGGTTTCAAACTGCTTGCGCTCAGTGATGTCTTCAATCGACAGCAAAATTCGTTGAGTTTCTTCGGCTTGAATAATCTTCCATCCATTCAGCAGCATCACTCTGTGCCCAATTTGCTCAAAATCATGCTCGACCTCAAAGTTTTGCAGGCTGGAATCGTTGATGAAAATCTCCTCCAGGCGCGATCGCAATCCGGGGATATTCCATTGACCGTTGCCCAAATCAAACAGCAGCGTTTGCGCGGTTTCGGGAAGAGCCACCTGAAAGGTGTCATAGAACGCTTGGTTGGCGGTGTTCACCCGAAAATCAGACTCCAGCACAACAAGCGGCACTTGCACGGTTTCGACGATCGCTTCGGCATAATTGCGCGCAGCTTCGAGGGTGGCAGCACCGCGCTTGAGGGCATCAATATCCAGCAGCACCAACACCACGCCGTCGATCTGGTTTTCGGTCGTGCGATAGGGGCGAATCCGCAACGCATACCAATGCCCTCCTTGAGTTTGCACCTCTAGCTCTTTCACGCTCAGGGTTTCCAGCACCTCCAACAGCAGCAGCTCTAAGTCTGGAATGTTAAGATTGGCTCTGATGTCGCTCAGGGGTCGTCCGGCATCCCCCGGAATAAAGTTAAATAACCGCTGTGCCATCGGCGTAAAGCGGCGAATGCGTAAGTCGTTGGTCAACATCAAAATCGGGATGTTGATGCTGGCAAGCAGATT
>DATNPE010000569.1:0-9605 GCA_036703355.1 Allocoleopsis sp.
GATCGGCTAAATAAGCTCCCAAGGGTTGCAGCAGATTAGCCAACATCGGGATTGAGGCCAGCATCCCTAGCTCGACAGGACTGGCATTCAGCTCCACTAAGAAGTTGCTGAGTAAAACGCCACCAGCCACATTAGAAAAGATGGTGGCAAACACCCCGTCTAGAGTCGAGGCTCTAAGGCTGGTGCGGATCGCTTGTTTTGAGGGTTTACGAGGGGCGGTTACAGGAGTAGGGTCAGCAACCGGATCTAAAATTCCAGAGACAGGAATCGCTGCCACGTCAACCGTTGTTAAATCCACTGCTTGTCTCAGCATTCTGGAGCTAAAAATCTTAATTTGTTAAATATTTTTACTAAGTTATGAACCTACACACCATCAGCCTGAAGGTGAGGCTACAGAATTCCTTTGACCCTATCTTGAGCTGCGGATTTTGAGCAATATCCCAGAGAAGGATTTGCTTCAACTATTGCAACACAAAGTGGGAAGGGCGCGATCGCCCCACCCTCGTTGCCAGTACTAATATTCTTGTGCAGTCTGAGTTCTATGCCGTCTGCTGCGATCGCATTTCTAAATTTGTATTGTCCGTGGCATAGCTAATACGTCTGGGCAAGATTGCATTGGCAGCCACCTGGGCCACTGCTTGTGCCTCTAGTGCTTGCTTACGTGCCCAACTGCTCGTGCGTAAAAATAACTCAAAATCTTGCTTGCACAAGTCACTCCAAGTACCCAAAGTCGCAGCGCGTTGGCGGTTCCACTCGGTTTCTAGCGCCAATCGTGTCATTCTGCTCATCGAGCAAATTGAGAGAGACTTATTCAAACTTGTGGCGAGCTTAATACCTGCCAGCAAAGCGCTCACCCCTTCCCGCTCTACCGCTGCCACATGCAACAGATCTACGATCACCACGTCGGCTGTCACTTCTAGCGCCTGTTGCAGCTCCTGCTGAAATTGAGCGCTGGTGACGGCATCTAGACAGCCACTGGGTTGCAGCACAACTGTGTAAGGCGCTGCCTTCTCCGCTACGCCGATCGCCTTGGGATCAGAATCATGGGTAGTTGAGTTCATGACGATTTTCATTGGGGTCTCCAGGAAACGTCACAAAAGAGGCAGCTTTGAGGCTGGACGTTGAAGCCTCAATTGCAGGAAGACAGATTTTCCCCTATCCAATCTGAACCTAAAATTCTTATAAAGAAACTGTGATCAATCACTCATTTTTCGTGATTTTTGTCACAAAAGTAAATTCACGGAGTCACGCTGAGGATTTTTTACTTGACGAAGGTACGCTCTGGCTACACACTTCCTGTCTTTGCAGCAGCAGCAGCGATCGCGGCTCTGCGCTGGCTCCGCCAAGGCCCTCAAGCCATTACTGCGGTTGACTTAGACTTAGTTGAACCTCAGGAAACGGTAACCATTCCGATTGCTCAGGTGGCGGGACTCACGGCTGACTCTGCCTTGGCGATCGCCCACAGTGATCCGGGAGATAACTTAGACCTGACCCGCGATACTCCCGTTTGGGCTTTAGTAGAGCGTAATCCTACTGATCAGACAGCAGCGATCGTGATTCGAGGAGGGGAAGGCATCGGGCGACAGACTCACCGGGGGAACGAGCCTGCTATCTATCGTTATGCCCAACGACTACTGCACACAAACTTGGCCCGCGAGCTACCTCCAGACGAGAAAGTCCGCATCACAGTTATTTTGCCAGAGGGGCGTGCTTTAGCTGAACGAACCTCTAATGCTGCTTTTGGCGTTGTAGAAGGCTTGTCTCTCCTCGGTACCACAGGCATTTCTCAACCTCTGAGTGCTCCTGGGCAACTGGATGCTTTTCGGGAAGCACTTCACCAAAAACAGTCTTATTTCGATGGTCTTGTCTTCTGTGTCGGCGAAAATGGCTTAGACTTAGCAGCTCAAATCGGCATTGACCCCAATCGCTTAGTGAAAACAGCCAATTGGATTGGCCCGATGCTTGTAGAGGCAGGCTTAGCAGGAGTGCAATCGGTATTGTTGTTTGGCTACCACGGCAAGTTGATCAAACTAGCAGGCAGTATCTTTCATACCCATCATCATGTTGCCGACGCACGCCTGGAAATTGTGACTGCCCACTGTGCCAACGTAGGGCTACCCAGTTCAGCCTTACAGACTGTGTTTGCCAGTCCCACCACTGAAGCTGCTCTACAGCATCTGCGATCGCTCGACGCCAGCACAGGTACTACTTGGGTCCAGCATGTTTACGAGGCGATTGCCCAGCAAATTGATCAACGTTGCCAAGCCTACATTTATACTCACAGCGAACGCTCAGTGCCAGTTGGCTCGATTTTGTTCGATCGCGATCGCCAAATTTTGGTGCAAAGCAAAATTGCTCAGGAATTATTACCGCAGGTCTGTTAATCTAACTTAAATGCGCTTACACTGTTTTAAAAGTAAAGAAATTTTTAGGATTCGTTTTTGGCATTGCTTTTGTGCTCTAGGCACGCCATAGCAAGGGTTTATCTCCACATCTACCCCAACTGCATCAGGATACGTCCGTGACTCTACAGACTGAACCAGCGATTGAAGCTGCGGATTTGAAACAGCTAGATCGTCAAATTATTGTCATTTTAGACTTCGGCTCTCAGTATTCGGAGCTGATTGCTCGTCGCATTCGTGAAACTCAGGTTTACTCTGAGGTCATTTCCTATCGGACGACAGCAGAACAGCTACGGCAACTCAACCCCAAGGGGATTATTCTCTCAGGTGGTCCTAGCTCGGTGTATGACCAGGGCGCGCCCCACTGTGACCCAGAAATTTGGAAACTTGGCATTCCTGTTCTGGGTGTGTGCTATGGCATGCAGTTGATGGTGCAACAGCTTGGGGGTGACGTAGAGCGAGCCGATCGTGGTGAGTACGGCAAAGCGGCTCTCGTGATTGATGACCCCACCGACTTGCTGACCAATGTCGAAGATGGCACGACGATGTGGATGAGTCACGGCGACTCAGTCACCAAGCTGCCAGAAGGTTTTGAGTTGTTAGCTCATACCGAAAATACGCCCTGCGCGGCGATCGCTCATCACGAGAAGAAGCTGTATGGCGTGCAATTCCACCCAGAAGTGGTGCATTCCATCGGTGGCATGGCGCTGATTCGCAACTTTGTCTATCACATCTGCCAAGCTGAACCCACTTGGACGACTGCTGCTTTCGTGGAGCAATCCATCCGCGAAATTCGGGCGAAGGTGGGTGACAAGCGCGTGCTCCTGGCGTTGTCCGGCGGTGTCGATTCCTCGACGCTAGCGTTCTTGATGCACCGAGCCATCGGCGATCAGCTCACTTGTATGTTCATCGACCAGGGTTTCATGCGGAAGTATGAGCCAGAGCGCTTGGTGAAGCTGTTTGAAGAGCAATTCCATATTAATGTGGCCTACGTCAATGCCCGCGATCGCTTCTTGGCTGCGGTGGCTGGTGTCACAGACCCCGAAGAAAAGCGGAAACGCATTGGCCACGAGTTTATCCGCGTCTTTGAGGAAGAATCCAAGCGCTTAGGCCCCTTCGATTACCTGGCTCAAGGAACTCTCTATCCCGACGTAATCGAATCGGCAGATACCAACGTTGATCCGCAAACCGGGGAGCGAGTCGCCGTCAAAATCAAGAGCCATCACAACGTCGGTGGCTTGCCCAAAGACTTGCGCTTCAAGCTCGTAGAACCCCTCCGCAAATTGTTTAAGGATGAAGTGCGGAAGTTGGGCCGCTCCATTGGTCTGCCTGAAGAGATCGTCCAGCGCCATCCCTTCCCTGGTCCTGGCTTAGCGATTCGGATTTTGGGCGAAATCACCGAAGAGCGCTTGGAAATTCTCCGTGATGCCGACTTGATTGTGCGCCAAGAAATTAACCGACGTGGCATTTACCACGATTTTTGGCAAGCGTTTGCAGTTCTATTACCAGTCCGCAGCGTCGGTGTCATGGGTGACCAGAGAACCTATGCTTACCCCATTGTCCTGCGGTTAGTTTCCAGCGAAGATGGCATGACAGCAGACTGGTCTCGCGTTCCTTACGATCTGCTAGAGACTATTTCTAACCGGATCGTGAACGAGGTACCTGGTGTCAATCGGGTGGTTTATGACATTACCTCTAAACCCCCAGGAACCATCGAGTGGGAATAGAACTGTTTGAGTTTCTATTCCAATACTGACCAATGTTGGCGCGATCGCTAAATTCAGCAGCTGATTTTCTAGTCAGCCTGGTTTTACATCGTTAACAAATAGTTGGTAAATATAGGGCCGCTATTAAAGAAATAAATAGCGGTCCCGTAACTGTTACAAATTTTTTGTGGAAAACACAGCAAAATCTGTGGAAAAACCCCTTGATCTGTGGAAAACTATAGCCTTTATTAACCATTTATTAAAAATTAATTAAAATCTTTTACAGGAAGGTTAATGGTTTTAGTTTTTCCTAACCACCCGCTTCGTGGTCATTAGCAACAATAGCGATCGCAAGTCATGAGAGGCACAGGCTCTCAACTCAGTCTTACCATCATTGAGAACCGCTATAGCTAATTTGGTCAGAGACGTAAGCGGGGGGTTCCACATGAATATTAATTCGGGCTGGACCGTATCGTTCTTCGAGTCGCGCTTCTACTGCCTCGGTAATTTGGTGGGCAGTTTCGACATCATTCGCTTCTACGATCAAATGCATTTCGATAAAGACTTGCCGACCTAACAAGCCACGGGAGGCAATACTGTGACAGTTCAGCACCCCAGGAACTTGCAAGGCGATCGCATGGATGGCCTCAGGCGCGATCGCCATTTCATCTACTAACCAAGGCAAGTTAGACTTCAGTACAGACCAGCCACTGGTAAATACCAAAAGCGCGACTGGAAACGACAAAACTAGGTCTAGCCACTGAATGTTCCAAGCCCAAATACCTACTAATCCTGCCAACACACTAATCGTGACCCAAACGTCGCTCATGGTGTGCTGAGCATCGGCAATTAAAATCGGGCTATTGACTCGTTGCCCCACCGCCCGCTCATAAAAGGTGACAAAAATATTGACCCCTAACACCAGCAGTAAAATCCACAACTCAGGTGCGGAGATCTGGACAGGTTGGCTCTCTCGAAATAAACGCTCCACAGTTCCCTGAAGAATTTCAAAGCAAGCGATCCCCAAAAAAGCTGCAATTCCCAAAGCCCCAATCGCTTCAAATTTTTGATGACCATAGGGATGATCGCGGTCTGGTTCCGGTGAAGAAAAGCGACTGGCAATCAAACCTAGGATATTGTTGGTACTGTCTGTGACGCTGTGTAAGGCATCTGCCAACAAGCTGAGAGATCCGGTTGACCATCCCACCACTGCTTTTAAGATCATGACGAACACATTTAGCAGTAAGGTGATCAGCAAAACTCGCCGTACTTGAGCACGATTATCAGTGATCATGGAACTCTCCTAGTCGCGATCGGAGTTCTATGACATTCAGTCTAGAGGAGATATTTGCTCAGATCACGGGTGCTATCTAGACTGCTTCATCAGTACGATAAACACTCAATCTCTTAAAGGAGGCTCATGGCTGCAACTCAACTCACCCTCAATTTAGTTGAAGGCTCTGTTTCTTTTAGCTTTAGCGCTCAAGCGGCTCAAGATTTAAAGGCTGCAATCACGGGACTTTTAGAGAGCTTAAAAGTGGTTGCTGCTGCTACAACACCGGGGGCTAGAGCCAATCCGCAACCATCTGTTGAGTACCGCCATACAGGTGATATATTTCTGGAAATCTTCTGTAACCCCAACATCTGGCCGACTCCCTTTGCTGCTAAAGTGCTGATTACTCTGCGGGACGATCGCATTCGCTTGACGACAGAAGCCGAACTCACCCGTCTGCTCGAAGATGTAAATCAGTACCTAGAGCAGGTTGCCTAATTGAGACTTGTCGGTAGAATCGAGGCAAATAATCACCACTAGCACTTAAATCGGTACCAATGGACTCTAATAACTTGACTCAGTTACTCCATAAAGGATTTCGTGTCACTTTGGGGGCAACCGCTTCCTTCATTGAGGTGTTGCAAGATCCTGAGAAGCGCGAGCAAAATTTGGCTCGGCTCCGATCCGACTTGAGCCAACTGGCAGAGGAGTGGGATACCAAAGGAACCATGACCGAGCAAGAAGCTCGTAACTTTGTAGATACGCTGTTAGAGCAACGCCATCGCCAGCAGACGCAATCCTCCTACGATCCAACGACTCAAGCGAGTACTGCGACAACGACTCCGACCGCGACTCCAGATGTGCAATTAGAATTGCAAGAATTAACGGCTCAAATTGCGGCAATTCGAACTGAATTAGAAAAACTACGAAACCAAAATTCACCTGAATAAAGGTGGGGAGCGATCGCGCGCTCAGGCTGACAAAACATCGAACTTACAACATCATTCACAGGAAATGAATGGCGATCGCGGCAGCTTCAACTGAGGCAGCCAACCTCGTCATCGCATCGTGATCTAGTCGTTGTCCCAGCTTTCGCAGCTGATGAGATCCCCAATGCGGTCTCTGAGTAGAAAATTGCTACGTTCTAATTCGCATTCCACCAACGCCCATTCACGAGGGGGAATGTATTTGCAAAGTGCATAAATCGGTTGCTGACGGCTGACAACGCCTTGTTGTACTAGATGCCGCGCTTCATCTTGGATCAAGCTAATGGAATATTGAATGGACTGAATCATATTCACCCTTATTGATCGCAACCAGAAAACTACAAAAAATCTCAACCAAAATCATGTCGTTAGAAAATTTGTAGCCCAGATAACTTTGTAATCAGGTATACTGAATGTTTTTTATTTTCACGCTACTTTCTCTCCGATTATATTAATAAACATTGCAAAAGTCATTAAAGTTTGATGTTTTCTGCATGTTTATTTTCACAATCACTCTATCTTCAGGTAGATTTGCCTTGATTTTAAACAGCTTTCAAGTCTTAGCTGGCTCTCTTTAGAGTGGCCTTGGGTAGGCAAAACTTAGCGTTGAGTTAACAGATGTATATTGAACGTCACTTTTCTCAACAACTCCTATGGCGATCGCTACCCTTGCTCTATTTTTAAGCGGTCAACTGTCTCAGGTTGGGCGGACTGCTACCATTCTCCGAACCGCTAACTCAGCTGCTAACTGCACTGCTGCTTTCATACTGTTAGCATTGGCAATACCTCGACCTGCAATATCAAACGCGGTACCGTGATCGGGAGAGGTGCGAACAAAGGGCAGGCCAATGGATGTATTGATGGCACGATCAAACGCTAACAGTTTGACTGGAATCAACCCTTGATCGTGATACAAAGCCAGGTAAGCATCATGAGCCGATTCAGTGTGAGCAGTGGCATACCAAGCTTGGCCTGGTTTGACCCAAAGGGTATCTGGAGAAACTGGTCCTTCTAGTTGCAACTGTGGCCATTGCTGACGGGCTTCCTCTAACCAGGGAATTAGCCAATCTTGTTCTTCCCGCCCTAGCTGTCCTTGTTCGCCGCTATGAGGATTCAGACCTGCGATCGCGATTCGAGGCGTGGTAAGGCCAAAGTCTTGCTGTAAGCACTCTGCCAACAACTCTAACTTGGCTGACATCAACTCTGGAGTTAGAACATCAGGCACTTGACGCAGGGGAATATGAGTCGTCGCTAGCAAGGTTCGCAACGTCCAGTTGCTATGGGGCGATCGCGCCACGAAAAGCATCCCAAAGCGTTGTACTCCTGCTCGCTCCGCCAACAACTCGGTTTGGCCCGGATACACATGTCCCGCCGCTTTCCAGGCTGACTTGGCGATCGGAGCCGTGACGATACCATCAAACTCTCCAGCCAAAGTCCGAGCGATCGCCGTTTCTAGATAGGCAAAACTGGCTGCACCACTCGCCGCACTTTCGGTTCCCACAGTAATCTGCGACTCATCTGCATTGATAGGCACGTCCCAGATCGAGAGTTGGTCCGGATCTGCCAGCGGTTCAGCTTCGGCTGCCTTAAAGTTTTGCTGTTGCGTGAGTTGCAGATAGGCTTGGTTGAGCATGGCGCGACTCCCCACCACCACAACCTCACAACCTTGAGTCACCGTTGGGTCAGCTAAGGCTTTCAAGACCACTTCGGGGCCAATTCCCGCCGGGTCGCCTAGGGTGACTGCAAGGCGAGGTCGGGGCTGAGCAGCAAGTGAGGCGGATGCCATTGGAGTGGATTGAATTCCCATAGAACTGAGTTGCTTGCCCATCTCAGAGCAAGGATTAGGGGCCAAACTGTTCTAAAATACTGACTGCGGGTTTAACAAGGAGCGTCAAAGCAAATGAATGCTGAAATTCTGAATGCGGCTGTTTTGTCCTTTACCCTGATCTTGGTCGGGTTGGGCATGGGTTTTCTGCTATTGAAAATCCAAGGCGGCGAAGAGTAATTTTAACCCTCTAAGATAGCTCACTGCTTTTGACAAGACAGCGAAGGAGATAAGACTGTGATCAAGCAGCATCACTCAGTCTTCTGGTTCATCCAAATGATCAGCCACCTCGCGATACAAGTTCAGCACGTGGCTATCTTTGAGGTAGTAAAAAACATTGCGACCTTGCTTGCGATAACCCACCAAACGGATGCTGCGTAAAGCTCGCAACTGATGGGACACCGCCGATTCACTCATTTTGACAGCAGCAGCCAAATCACAAACACATAACTCTTGCACCGCCAAAGCCGAGACAATTCTCAGGCGGTTTGCATCTCCTAATAAACTAAAAAATTCTGCCATTCGCTGAGCCTTCTCCACACTGAGAATGTCTCGATGCAGTTGCCGCACACTACTCAGGCTAACTGGATGGGGTGCTTGGCAGTTGAGGTTCTCTGCCACTACCGCCGTGTTAGCTGGGGTGGAACCAGTAGACAGAGACTCAAGGTTAGACATGGCAAATAAAAAATTAAAAAACTCAGTTATCGGTGAAAGGTAGCTAGCAGTCTTAGCTATCTAGTTTAACCTCTTAGCTAGCAAGCCATAAATCTATAGGTGTTGTGGCTGATGAGCGATCGCCTCTAGCCATTCTCATTTTTAATTTTCAGCCATCTTCACTATCGCATCTGGCTTAAGGGAGCTAGGTTCAACAACGCCATTGAGAGAGATGGTGGAAATTGCTGTCAAGAAACAAACAATTTCTGATAACATCTTATAAAAAGTTAACAAATCACCATTCATCCTTCATGCAGTTATTAGTTGTCGGTGCCACTGGCACCTTGGGAAGGCAAGTAGCTCGTCGGGCCCTCGATGAAGGGCATCAGGTTCGTTGCTTAGTCCGCAGTCTCAAGAAGGCAGCTTTCTTGAAGGAGTGGGGAGCTGAACTAGTCCAAGGAGACTTGTGTGAACCTGAAAGTCTGGTTCCAGCCCTCAAGGACGTTAACGCAGTTATTGATGCTGCCACCACTCGGCCCACTGATGCCCTCAGCATGAAGCAAGTGGACTGGGAAGGCAAAGTTGCTCTCATTCAAGCCGCTAAAACCGCTGGAGTCGATCGCTTCATCTTCTTCTCGATTCTCAATGCTGACCAATATCCAGACGTGCCGCTGATGGAAATCAAGCGCTGCACCGAGCTGTTTTTAGCTGAATCTGGCTTGAACTACACGATTTTGCAGCCTTGTGGTTTCCTGCAAG
>DATNPE010000570.1:0-3517 GCA_036703355.1 Allocoleopsis sp.
AGAACATCGGTAAATAGGCGATCGCCCACCATCGCGACCTGTTCTATTGGGAGGTCCATTGCCGCTACTGCTTGTCGAAGTTTACGGCGAGAAGGTTTCCCAGCTCCAAAGATGTAGGACAAGCTCAGCGACTGTGCAATGCCACGAATACGGCTCTCACTCAAGTTGTTACTCACCAACCAGAGCGTCGCCACCTGCTTGATATCTTCCACCCAATACAGCAGCTCGCTCGAAGCTTGGGTGGTTCTGAAAGGAACGAGGGTCTCGTCCACATCCAAAATTAGCCCCTTCAAGCCGTACTGCTGCACAATTTGTGGTGTCAGCGTCAAAATCGAGCCTTCCAAATTCAGATCAGGCTGTAAAAGTGAACCCCAGGTCATAAATTGAAATTAAATAATGCTAACAAAGACAGCGATTGGCAATTGCTGAACCGTCCGACACCCCTGAATCAACAGTTTTGAAGCCAAAAACTCAGGCTTTTGACCTGTATTGGTTACTAAGCTACCTATTCTGGCTTCTGAGTAGCATTCGGTGGATTTTGCTCTTGGGTACGTGCCGCCGCCCGACCATCCTGAATCTGCGCTTGGGCAGCCTCGTGCTCCGCTAAAGTTCGACTAAACACATGGGTGCCATCGTAGCGAGCTACAAAGTATAAATAGTCCGTTTTTGCAGGCTTCAAAGCCGCTTCTAGACTGGCTGCGCCCGGACTACCAATGGGCGTGGGAGGTAAGCCAGCATTGAGATAGGTATTGTAGGGCGAGGCAGTATTCACTTGAGCTAAGGTCAAGGGTTGGTCCGGGGTTTGCTGAATTCCCAGGCCATATTCCACCGTTGGGTCAGCTCCTAGCGGAATCCCTTGTTGCAGACGCTGAGTAAACACACCAGCAATGAGAGGGCGTTCATCAGGAATCACCGCTTCTTGTTCCACGATGCTGGCTAAAGTGACCCACTCCAACAAGCTCAATTGGGTTTGCTGTTGATTTTGTTGATAGAGGGGTAAAGCCACTTGCTCGAAGCGGTTGAGCATTTGCTGCAACACTGCTTCAGGAGTAATTTGATCGTTGGAGAGTTGGTAGGTATCCGGGTACAAAAAGCCTTCTAAGTGAGGCAATCCGGACGGCAACCAGGAATATTGATTTTGGGGAATTTGGCTGGCAGCGGTTAAAAAGTCTTGAGCTTTGAAGAAGCCCTGAGACTCGAAATAAGCTGCCATCTGTTGCAGTGACCAGCCCTCAGGAATCGTGAAGCTGGCCTGCACGACCTCTCCAGACCAAATTTTGTCCGCGATCGCAGGTAAAGGCTGGGTTGGCGACAGCTCGTAGGTACCTGCCTGGAAGCCACCCTGGCGATTCTGCAAAGACAGCCAGCGCGTCCAGAGATTCCAAGCGGTGGCCGAGCGAATCAGCCCTGCCGTTTCCAAATCTGCACCAATTTGCTGAGCTGGTGTGCCTGGTGGAATCTGGATTCGGACCACTTTATCGCCTGCCGCAGCGTTGGCTGCATCTGGCGTAGAGGCTGCCACGGTTAGAGGTGGGGCACTCGCCCAACTCCACCAAGCCCACCCCTGCCAAGCTGATATGCCCAGCACTGCAGGTAAGAGCAATAAGTAAAAGGACCACTTGGAAATACGTTGAACAGCTTTCATGGTTTGGTTGAGTGAATCACGTTTCCTGGTAGGTGCGTGCAAGGCTCAACTCAGCCTTATTCCATCTCATCAAAGAGTTGATCTTCAATCATGGGCAGCATCGGTTCGATCTTGCTGAGTTCCTCTGGGGAGAGCAATTTAGGCTGACCATCAGCATCCATCTTAGCCAGAATGAAGAAAGGGTCCAGAGGCGCATAAATGGCGTATTCTTGTTCTTCGTCGTAGAAGCTAGCGAGCAGTTGTAGTTCTTCGTGCTCACCAGAATCCCCTTCGTCAGCTACCTCTAGGTCTTCTTCACTCAGTTCGGGCAAGTCGCCCTCAACGGTTAGAGTCACAGCAGTCCGCTTGAGTTCCAAGTTTTGTTCTTGTAAAACTGCACGGGCGATCGGGAAGATGCGCTCAATTTCTTCCTCATCCTCCACGGGAATGGCCTCTTCCTCGTCGCCTTCTTCCTGCCAAGCAAAAATTTCAACGGGAGAGTCAATGGGGAGAAGGAATACGTACTCTTGTCCTTCGATGTCGATCGAATGCTCGATATAGCAATTTAGCGATCGCCCAGTCTCATCATCGGTCAGTACCACCGTGGGGGCATCAAAATCTTCTTCGGGCATGCCTGCGCCTTCTCGATCCATATTTGACTCAGTCATCGGATTTCTCCTGCAATTATTCGCGCTTTCCTCTGAAAAGTATCTCCTACACAGACACTTTCCATCATGGTTGACTGCGGCTGAACCGCCAACCGTTTGAGTCACAGGCTATCGATCGCGATCGACAGCGTGGAAGTACTGCAACATAGACGTGGCGAAGTCAGCATACTACATCACTGTGGAATTTGGGGTCGTCATGGCAGAATCCTGCGGTTTTTGGGAGCGACGCTGATCTAACCATTGTTGCAGAATTAGAGCCGCAGCCTTGCGATCGATCAACCCTTTATTCCGTGATGGGGAAATATTTTCAGCCTGGAGTAGCTGCTCTGCCTGAAAGGACGTCAGTCGTTCATCTACATATTCCACTGGCAATTGCAGCCCTGCTATCAGGCGCTTGACAAACTTTTGCACCTGCTTAGCTTGAAACCCTAAACTGCCGTCCATCGAGTAGGGCAGCCCCACCACCAAAATTTGCACCTGCCGCTCCTGGACTAAGGCTTGGAGTTGCGCCAAAACCTGCTGAAAGGATTTGTACTCAATGGTTGTGAGTCCGGTGGCGATCAGCCCAGTGCCATCACAACCCGCTACGCCAATGCGCTTTCGACCCACATCTAATCCCAGAGCTGAAATCCTTGCCATGCTTGGTTTATTCCTACGCCAGCCGTGCCGTTAGAGTTGAAGTCAATGCAGTCAACTCAGCCAGCTTAGCACCAGGAATCATTTTGGTGACCTTGAGGAAAATGAATTTCTGGAACGTGATTGAGTTTCAGTTGTTTCTTACTGGTAAAGATGCGGCGTTTGCCCCAGAAATTGCGCCCCATACTAAAGCCGAGCTTGGGCTTAGGTGCCTCCAGGCTGGGCTGAGATAGGTCAGCTAATGATGACTCTGAGCCAGTAGGCGATCGCATCCCTGCATCAGAGTCCGTTTCACTAAAAGCCAATGATTCTGTTGACTCTATAGGTTGGTCGCTGGGGGGCTGATCACCTTGACCCTTATCGCTTTGCCACAAGTTAGGCAGAGACATCCGCCCTGGCACAGGCTTACGAGCAGGCTGGAAACCTTGTAAAACATCCGAAAGTTGCAAGCCTTCCAAGGAGACAGGCTTAGCTTCCCGCAGTTTGTGCCAGACCGATCGCGACATCATCAGCGTATGCTCGCGGCGGGTGGCCCCAATGCGCTCTAAATATTCCTCGCGCTCTGGCTGGTAATCTGCCGAAGACAGCA
>DATNPE010000571.1:0-3316 GCA_036703355.1 Allocoleopsis sp.
GCTAGGTAACGGGCAATTTCAGGTCTGGCGGTGGGGGCCCACTGCAACCAGAGTTGTCCGAGTTGGCTTAAGGTTGGGTGAGACTTGCGATCGCTCTGCACTTCCAGCAAACGCACCAGTGGCCCCTCTACCCGCAGCAACTGTGGCTCTAACAAGCTAGAAGCAACCCCCTCACTGCTCAAGGGCTGCCACAACTGCGCCATTTGCCATAACCAGTTCAATTGCCGCAGTGCGGTCGCTTCAGGCCAAGCACTGATCAAGGCGGGAAATAGCGGGTCGGAGAAGCCTGCGGCCTCTGTCGCTAAAGCTCTGGCATTCAGGGGGGCTTGCTCTAGCAGCACCACAGGGGTTCCTCGGTCAGTTTGGACTTGTCCATACACCTGAGGAATATGAAGCTGATAGGGAAACAACCTTAAGTAAGGCGCGATCGCGGCAGAAATATCGCTCGGCAAATCTGGGAGCAACCCTGGTTTGGTATCAAATAGAACCCGTTGAGACTTGATGATGTAGCGATCGCCTAAAACATCGCCGATTGGATAGCCATCAACCCCAGTCCCAACCGTCCAAAGATAACGTTTGGGCAAAGAGGCTCGACATTGCTGACAAAAGTTTTGGGTTTCGGCATTGAGCGTTTGACAGACGGGGCAATAAATCGGTGCCGTAGCATGGTTCATGGATGGTCCTCACCAGAGCCACCAAAGGGCGCAGCTATAATTTGCGAGGCGATACGAAGCAACTCTACCTGTAAATCCTTAACTCTAGTTATTGCTAAGGATTGTAGCGCTTGGTTTTTACTACATTAGCGGTTTTAGGATGCGGTAACAGCGCATTCAAATCACGGGTCTTCTCCTCCTGTGAATGGTGCTCAGCCAGATTAACTATGCGGGATGGATTAGCAAGGATGACGGAAACCCTGACTATACATGAACTGTGGAGTTAGAAGGGGGTTCTGCAGAACTTCACTAAAGACAGAAGACAGATTGCGCCTCAGTTTATACCTTGTTACTTAGATATTAAAAACGCGATGAATAACTCATTAATTAAAAACAATGAAGAACCAACCTGCTTTTTGGCCTGACTCGTAGCAGTAAATTTTTACAGTTGCTAACCGTTCTACAGCCCATTTCGTGAGTTTTCTACATAACTCACTCCACCAATATTAATTGCTTGCTCCGATGCGGCTAGGGCTATTAATGCCAAATTTTTGGATATTCGTAGAATCGTTATCAATTTCATGACTTTTGTGCCCTCACAAATCGTCTGTACCTTTGAAGGTGCTTTTGGAATGCTGAAACTTCCCTTGCTACCACCTGTACAGAACAATGCTGCCAGTCAATCGTCTACTACTGCGCTATGGAATTGCAGTTCTAGGAGTAGCATTCGCTCTACTTCTGCAATCTCCTTTATCTAACCTATTAGAGTCACAAACTCCGTTTTTACTTCTATTTATTGCTGTCATTGCCAGTGCTTGGTACGGTGGCTTTGGCCCCGGAATTGTGGCTACTGCTTTAGCCACGATTAGCTGTGCCTATTTCTACGCTGTACCGTTTCCCTCGTTCACTGCTCTAGTCTCAGAACAAGGAGTTGAGCTAGGGCTCTTTGCCTTAGAAGGAGTTTTAATCAGTTTACTGAGTGCCGAGTTGCATCAAGCGCAAAAGGGAACTGAGACGTTTTGGTTGAAATCAAAGCACCATCAAGAAAAGCTACGTCGGAGCGAAGAAAAGTATCGTCTCTTAATTGAGAATGTTAAAGATTATGCCATTTTTATCCTCGACACTAGGGGACGAGTAACGAGCTGGAATGTCGGTGCTGAGAGAATTCTGGGCTATCAAGAGAGTGAAATTTTAGAGCAGCACTTTTCTTGCTTCTTTACCCCCGAAGATGTGGCGCAAGGTAAACCAGACGAGGAACTGAAGCAGGCGATCGCTGAAGACCGAGCCGAAGACGAGCGCTGGCACATGCGTAAGGATGGCAGCCGCTTTTATGCCAGTGGCATCACAACTGCCCTGCGCGATCGCTTTGGCCGACTGCGAGGTTTTTCTAAGCTGATGCGCGACATGACCGAGCGCAAACAAGCCGCAGAAGCGCTGCAACAAGCTCATGATCGTTTAGAAGCAGAGGTGATCAAACGGACCTCGGAACTTTCGGAATCGAATGTAGCGCTGCAAGCACAAATTGCAGAACGATTACGCACCGAGGCTTGGTTGCGAGACGATGCCGAGCGACTGACGGCCATTATTGATACGCAGCATGACATTGCCACCGCAGAACTCGATTTATTGCGAGTCATGAACCTGATTGCCGAGCGGACCCAAAAAATTACTGCGGCAACAGGAGCGGTGATTTTGTTGCCAAATGGCCAAGACTTAGTGTATCGGGTTGCTAGCGGCATAGCGGCACCCCACACGGGCTTGCGAGTCAGCATGAACGATAGCCTCTCTGGGCAATGTTTCCGCACCGGAGAAATCTTACGCTGCGATGACTCCGAGACTGATCCCCGGATCAATGCCGAGATATACCGTCGGGTCGGTGCCCGCTCTATGATTGCTGTACCTCTGCGATACGAGCGCCGCATTGCAGGAGTCCTCAAGGTTCTGTCACCTAAGGTGAACGCCTTTAGCGATCAAGATGCTCACACGTTGCGGTTAATGGCAGGTTTTATCGCAGCGGCGGTGATGCACGCAGCGGAGTTTGAAGCTAGGCAAGCGATGGTTGTAGAGCACACGATCGCCCTGACCGCTTTACGGGAAAGTGAAGAGCGCTTCAAAGGAGCCTTTCACGATTCCGCAGTGGGGATGGCGCTGATCGCCACGGATGGCCGCTTTTTGCAAGTAAATCGATCGCTTTGCCAAATGCTGGGCTATTCTGACACCGAGTTGCTTAATACCAATTTTCAAGCGATTACACACCCAGACGATCTGGATAGAACTTTGACCTTCGTCTGCCAGATGCTAACTGGAGAAATTCAGGCTTACGAAATGGAGAAGCGCTATCTCCACAAGCAAGGGCAGATCATTTGGGTGTTGCTCAATGTTTCACTGGTACATAACTCCCAAGGTGAACCTGTCCACTTTATTGCTCAGATTCAAGACATTACAGAACGCAAGCAAGCGGAAGAAGAACGGGCCCAACTGATTTGCGAACAAGCTGCTCGCGCGGTGGCTGAAGCTGCTGAACAACGCTCCACCTTTTTGGCTGAAGCTAGTGCGGTGGTGGCTTCCTCGTTGGACTATGAAGCTACCCTGGTGAGCGTGGCTCGCTTGGCAGTGCCTTATCTGGCTGATTTATGCGTCATCGACATGATGGAAGATGGGCA
>DATNPE010000572.1:0-17483 GCA_036703355.1 Allocoleopsis sp.
CGATCGCCCGCACCCGACCTTGGCGGTAGTACTTGACATAGTTTTCGCGGAAGCAAGGATCGTCGATGGTGAATCCCATAATTGAGAGACAGTCAGGGGCGACCGACTCTTGCACCACATCCCCACTCCAATCGGGCCTAAAGCGGTAGAGAATCACGCGATCGGTTTGGAAAAACTGCCGAATTTCAGTGACTGTGGTACTCAAGATCTCTTCTAAATTTAGAGACTGGCGAATTCTTTGAGCAATTTCCGCCACCAACTGGTCATGCTGAGTTTGCTGCTTCAACTCCTGTTTTAACTGCTCATACTCCAAAATTTTCTTGGTTAATTCTCGCCGCTCCTCTGTGGTAGTAGCAGGGGTGAGACTGACGTTTGGGGGTTTGAGTTCTGTCCAAGTTGGCAGTAGAGCAGGCTGCGTCACAGATTGGTAATGGATTTTATAGGGACCAGAGGTATGTTGATGCTTAGCCGCAGCGATCGGGCGCTCCAACAACCAGTGCGTCATGGCATCACTCGCCAAGGGCTGGCTAATCAGGTATCCCTGAATGCGCTCACATTGAATTGACTTGAGAAACTCTAATTGCTCTCGCGTCTCCACGCCCTCAGCAATCACGGGCAAATTCAAGCCTTTACCGAGAGCCGTAATCGCTTTGACGATCGCAGCCCCACTGGCATCACTCAGGGCATCCCGGATAAATGATTTATCAATCTTGAGCGTATGAATTGGCAACTGCCGCAGCGTATTGAGAGAGGAATACCCCATGCCAAAGTCATCAATGGCAATGCGAATCCCAGCTTTGCTCAATTGCCGCAATAGGGCGAGCGTTTGGTTATAATCCTGAATGGCAGTATTTTCAGTAATTTCTATCTCTAGATAGCAAGGTTCCATCTCTGTTGCTTGCAGGATTTGGGCGATCGCCGTGCTTAAGTCAGGCTGTTGAAATTGCTGCGCTGAGAGATTGACTGCAATCTGAATCGGTGGAATGCCTGCCAACTGCCAAACGTGATGCTGTTTGCAAGCCGTTCGGAGGACCCACTCACCGATGGGCCGAATTAAACCTGTCTCTTCTGCGAGCGGAATAAACTGATCTGGCGCAACCAGTCCCAAACGCGGATGCTGCCAGCGAATCAACGCTTCCAGACCCACCACATATCCTGTGGTCAAATCCACTTGGGGTTGGTAGTAGAGCAAAAATTCATCTCGTTCTAGAGCTTTGTGCAGGTCCGCTTCGAGGGAGAGGCGAGTAAAGCTACCCGCACTCATAGACGGAGCGTAGACCTGATATTGGTTTTTGCCACAATGCTTGGCTTGGTGCATCGCGACTTCAGCGTGCTGAATCAAAATCTCGACCGATTCGCCATCATAAGGGGCCAAGGCAATCCCTAAGCTGGCAGAGAGATAAACTTCTTGCCCTTGCACATAAAATGGAGTTTTAAAGGTTTCTAGTAATTGCTGACAAGCTTGATTGGCTTCGGCAATGCCATTCACAGGTGGTAGCAGTAGGGCAAAACCATCGCCGTGCCAGCGACTTAAGAACGAAGCCGTGATTTTGGTTGCGCCAAAACGCTTTAAGCCTTCCTGAATTCTCGCTGTCACCTGCTGCAATAGGTAATCGCCACAGGCATGGCCAAAGGTTTCGTTAACACTCTTAAAGCGATCGAGGTCTAAAATTCCGATCGCTACCACCTCTCCTTGCTGCAACGTCCGAATCAGAGTCAGGGATAGCTGTTTTTTGAAGAGTAACCAGTTGGGCAGTTGCGTGAGTACATCGTGGGACGCTTGATGATCGACCATCCGCTTCACCCATTGCTGCACGATCGCCATGTAGAGTTGTAGGCCCAACTGCTGAGCCAACCGAACTTCTTCCTGGTTCCAGGCTGGCACTTCTTGCCGAGTCTCCAGCCACGCTTCAAACGATTCTCTGGGTCTCTCCCGACGCGGGTCAGGTGGTTGTTGTCCTGCCCAAGAAATTTCGATCGTTTGGGCCTGTCGAAAACAGGTGAGGTAGCCCACGATTTGGTCTTGAGATTGCAGCGGCACCACCATCATGGATTGAATGGCGGAGTCGGCAAAGGCAGTCACTAAGGCAGGCTGAGTCAGATCAGCGATCGCTTGCAGCGCCACCGAAGGCACCGTAACCTGTGATTCTGCGACCTGAGAGTCCTGCTCCAGCGGGTCTTCCAGTACACAAGCTTGCAGTGTTGCGTCCAACGTCTCATGGATCAGGCCAGCTTCACGAATCAACTGCTGCCATGCCTCCCCTTCCTCTAGGCGATCGTCGCTGGGTTGCAAACCACAGGTATAGAGTTGAGCAGGAGTACCCGTCGCGTCTGCTGTAATGTAGAGCCTGCCACCATCTGCCTTAATCGCTGCCACACTCTCCTGCAAAATCAGCGGCCAAAGCTCGGCTGAATTTTGCGATCGATTAAAGAATTGACTAATGTGATGCACCAAGGCTTCTCGCTGAGCCTGCTGTTGAGCCTTAGCAATCAAAGCGAGTTGGCTTAATGCCACCGAAACTTGGCTAGCCCACAACTGCACCGTCTGGAGTTCGTGCTCTGAAAAGTGACGAGATTCGCTGTGATGAATCGCTAGCAGGCCCCAAAGCTGCTGTTGATGAAAAATTGGCACTGTTAAAGACGAAAGCACCCCCATCGACAGCAAGTATTGAATATGACAAGGGTCCACAGGGGCATAGCGAATGTCATCATGGCCATCATTTTCGGTTGAGTTGAGCACTTTTCGCTTAGAAGCGACATCCACAATCACTCGTTGCCGCGCACTCATAAAAAGCTCACGAGCGCGTGGGGGAATATCACTGGCGGGAAAGTGTAACCCTAGTAGTGAAGGCAGACGGTCTAATCGCACCGCTTCCGCAATGACTGCCCCGCTACAATCTGCTTCGAATCGGTATAGTTTGACTCGATCAACCTGTAAGAAAACATGGACCTGTTCCACAATTGTGTTGAAGACTTCTTGCAGATTCAGGGCTCCATCCAGGGAATTAGTAATCTGCTGTAGCAGCAAGCCTTGTTGAATTAACTGTTGCACTACCATCTGCTGCTGGCCTCCACGACACAATTCTTTGTGGGCACACACCTACTTCCAGAGTGGCCCGTTATGTATCGCAAATAACAATTGGCAATAAAAGTTATATAAATCTTCTATGAACGTGAATCAAACTATTACTTGAAGTCAGGTCATCTTCCAGTATTGATTACAGAATGAATCGAAGAGTTTATTTAATTTTTCCAGACAAAATCCCTTAAATTTAATAAAATCAAATAGATAGAAGTTGCTATCAGCAATTACCGCAAAAATCACTAAAACAATATGACTTTAAATAAATCCACCATTACAGACCAGCAGTTCGTAAAAATACGGTGTAGCACTGACGAAAGAACTCACTACTTTGAAGCGACAGGCTCTATGTACGCCCAACCGCTGGATCAAGACCAGCCAATCCACTTGTTTGATTTCTTAGGCGTAGATATTTCTCGTTGTATTCAAGACTCTGCGACTTCTCGCTGGACTTTAGTCAGTCGTAAGTTCACGCTTTATCTTGACCCGCAGTCTGGAGAAATGTTGCGGCAGTGGCAGAACCCTTGGACAGGTGAAACTTTGCATGTCATTCACCGCTCCTACGACTATCAAGAGTTTCAAATTCCGCCGCAAGTTCCTGCGGTTCTGGGACCAGAGGTGTCTTTCGTCTCCCTCGACCTCAACCTCAAGCTCCCCAATAATCTAGCTGGCAATCCTAAGTTTGCCGAATATTCACCTGAGCCTTTCGTGCAATCCTCGGATTCCTATAAATTTCTGTTTCCCACGCGGCTCCTCCAGGATGATGTCGTAGACCCCAGTAGCGATCGCGCCGTGACATTGTCCTACTACCGGATGGGACCGTGGGAGCCTTGGATGAAGATGAAAGGCAAACCAGGATTTCTCGTCTTAAACTATACCGGGACTAAAACCGATGTCTTTGAGGAATTGCATCCTGCCCTCAAGGCCCAGATTGAGCAGCGTCTACCCTTATTTCGAGAAGCTCCAGCCTGCCGCTTGCAGCGTTCGATCGCGACTAGCTGGAGCCGATTTGAAGAAGAATTTGATGCCTATTTACGGGGAGAAGAGTTTCCGCTACTCGCTCCTCTCAAAGAAGAACCCTGTTTACCATAAAATTTAGTCAGCGATCGCTAGTCGATATCTTGAGACATCACCAGACGATTGGAGGCACAACTCGCTCTAGCTTCCTCAGACATAATCGTGTTGGACAGATCAGCATGGCTAAGGTTGGTGTCACTGAGATTCACCTGAGTCAAATCGGCATTTTTTAAATTGGCTCTGGTCAGATTGGCTTTACTCAAATTGGCTCCAGTCAAATTCACATCTGTCAAGTTCGCCTGACTCAGATTGGTGCTAGTTAGGTTTGCCCCTCTAAGATTGGTTCCACTGAGGTTAGCACCGCTTAAGTTAATATTTCTCAAATTAGCAGCCATCAGATTCAGGTTTCTAAAGTCTCTTTGACCAGCAGAATAGCGACTGATAAGTTCTTTGGTGTTCATAAGTCTTGGGAGATGTGAGAGAAGTTTGCAGGATTCAGAAATAGCTAGCCGCAGCACTCAAACTTGGCTTTCTAGCATTGAGGCTGAAAGTTGAAATGAAGCATCTCCAAAATCAAAAGGTGTAGAGAGTTAGATTCGGAGAAACGCTTGTCGCAAAACGAATTACACAGCCGAAAATAATCCTTGCCATCAGGCTAGCACAGGATTGAGTTAAGCAATAATTAGCT
The DNA here is from genome assembly GCA_036703355.1 of Allocoleopsis sp. Classification (GTDB taxonomy): domain Bacteria; phylum Cyanobacteriota; class Cyanobacteriia; order FACHB-46; family FACHB-46; genus Trichocoleus. The sequence goes on from DATNPE010000572.1 coordinate 4,788, forward strand.
AGTTGTCGTTTGTTAAGACTATTGTCACGAGTTGCGTAGTTAATTTGCGTGTATTGACAACCGCTACGCAAGTGGGGCAGGCGATCGCTCTGTGGTCGCTCTCTAGATAATTCTGCCGTCAGATGAGCCAAACCGCCCCACCCCTTAAGATAGATTGCTCCGTCTCACCTCAGATTTGACTCGTATTGAAGATATGCGTTATTTAGCCGATTTGAGCCAATTACCTACGCGATCGCCTGCTGATGGCAAACCCACTTCATGAAACAGCTGATTATTCTTGCCGACCCGATAGCGCTTCTACCTGCTCAGCAGTGGCTTCTGAGGGGTGAGTTTCTATCCGGTGGGCAATCAATACTGAACAAGGCGCGTGGTGTAGCACATAGTTACTGACACTGCCCAACAGTAACTCGCTCAGCCCAGAGCGCCCGCGTCGCCCGACCAAAATCAAATCCGCTCCCCAGGTTTTAGCCAAGGCACAAATGGCTCGCCCCGGACTGCCAGGACTTTGGGTAAACTCAACCTGCACGCCCGCATCAGCCGCTTCTTGAGCCCGCGATCGCAACATGCCTAGCCCCTGGTTCTCATAGTTTTGCCACTGCTGTTGATACAGTTCTAGCGCTTGGCTGCGAATCATACCAGGATAGGCATCCAACCCTGTTAGCACCGGGATTCGAGGACTGCCTTCTTCTTCGTAGGAGAGGACATGCAGCAGCATCAAAGTGGCTTCCATTAATTTCGCTAAAGCCAAAGCTTGCTCAAAGGCTTGTCTACTCACGCTGGAGTGGTCGATCGCAACTAGAATTTTGCGAAACATGATTTTTCTCCCGACTTGTAGCGGTGTGGGGAACGATCGTGGGTGACGCAATTAAACCCGGAGCTGCATCTACCCCTAATGTAAACCGAATTATTTTCTTGCACGTCAAACTGCCCTAATTCTTAGCAGTTTTTGAGTCAGGCTACGCCTAGGCCCCGTCTTCATCTCCAAGCGACCGAAATTGGTTGAGTTTGATTGAAATCAATCTGGGGATCAATGCCAGGTCTATCTGTAGGACATGCGATCGCGAGCCAGCTTTAGAGGAAAATAACTTTAATCACCTCTATTGACTGGTCCTTGTCTGAACTGAGCTAAACCCAGCTTTTTCGTCTGGATTAATGTTTGGCCATTTCATTACGGATGACCACTGGAACTAACTCTGAGAACCGCAATCATGGCTCGCAAAAACAAAAAACTCCTATCAACTCTCCGGGCTTTGGAAGACAAACAGGAACCAGCATCGAACCAGGGCAAACTGGAAGAAAAGTCGGTGTCAGCCCCCCTCAATCTTGCAGTTACGGAGTCCGAGCGAGTACCCCATCAGGACTTAGACGCGGATAGCCCTGTCATTGCCCCTCTCCTGACTTCACCTCGGCTGGAAGAGCAGTTGGGTGAGCTAGCGGAGGAGCAATTGAGTGAGTTGGCAGCAGTTCCAGTGGCCACCGCCGAAAGCCTATATATCGCTGACGTGACAACTCCGACCGAGACAGCAACACTCACTGAAGCAGAAGCGCCCGCTGAGGTAGAAGCACCCGAAGCTCCTCCACCTGACGCTGAGCCAGAACTAGAAGCGACGAGCGCGAGTTGGGACCAGGAACTAGAATCAGAAGCTACACCTGACGCTGAACCAGCCACCTCTGAAGCATTAAGCACCCCTGCTCTTGACCCCATTGAGACCACACCTGACCCAGCAGAAGCAGCTTCCACGGTGCCGCAAACCATACCGCAGCCAACTCAAGCAGTTGCTGAATCTATCAACGCCCAACCGACCGACCACGCAGAGGCAGTGGCTGAGCAACCAGAAAGTTCTGAGTCTGCTGCTGAAGCTAGACAACCTGCGATCGCGACCGCTCAAGGTCTGTCTCAAGCAGAACTGCTCCAACGGCCAGAAGCCTTTGCTCTCATTGTCTTCACTTTCTTTTTCACCCTCTGGAAAGCCTTCTTTGACCTCTGGAGCAAACCCACCACTGAGCAACGCTCAAACCCGAAAAAGCCCTAGAGTACAGTGGCTCAAACTCATTCCTGAGCTGTGTCAAGCTTTACAGAACGGCTTCATAAAAGTCCAGTCTTACGTTAGAAGCCTGCCTGGTTTAGCTTTTCTATGCTTTGAGAATGAAAGCCATGTCGTAGAACCAGTAAAACCTGGACGCTTCAACCCCCAGTACCAGAGTGATATCAGAGCGATCGCAATAGCCTCTAGATACTCCCCTGGCTGGTAGAAAGAGTTCAGGTTTTTACTTTCCTGGCTTGAAGTCAATTTGACACATCACAAAGGATAAAGGAGATGTTTCGCTGTGCCTGAAATCTGGGATTTAGGCATGTCCGATGAGGAGTATCTACAACTGCTGGCCGAAGGACGAGACCCCATCCAGGAGAAGATTTGTGAGAGAAATCTGATTCGAGCAGGGGTTGCTCCAGAATCTGCTCTTCGGGCTGCCCCACTTTTGAAGAAAGTGAATCGTTCAGCCGATGAAGAATTACTCGTGAAAGATGTTTGGCAACAAGTACGTAGCTAATATTCAATTGCAATGACTCAGAATGCTAGATTTTTTAACTAGTCTCCATTGGTTCACCATTCTCATCATCGCGATCGCTCTCTTGTCCAGTATCGAGACATACCAGCTAGAAGCATCAGGCCTAGCGGATCAGGTCCAGCAGGTCAGTAAGGACAGTCAAAAAAGTGTCACCGCACGGGGCCAAAACGGGGGTGCAAAGCCAGTAGACTATCTGCTGTGAGGAGTGATTCGAAGCAAAAGCCCTTGGAGTCGAAACACGGCCAGACGTCCAAGGGCTTTTCTACAGAAAGGGCTCAGGGCACTTAATCTTCACAAACTCATAAAGTTCAATTTATAAAAAATCATACCGAGAACTGAGAGATCTATCTCTTGAGGTTTTTGTTTAACAACCCCATCAACTAGACTAAGAAACCGATAAGAAACTGACGATTCAGCCACAGCCTTGTATATTGCTGTAGATTACTTGAAACTCCTCGCAGGCTAGCCGTTTTCGGCAATGTTGCTGTCAGGTATTACCCTGGGTTGTCACAAAACAATGCAGAATGAGCCTCTAGTTAACATTCTTCTAGTTGATGATCACCTAGAAAATTTGCTGGCGCTAGAAGGAGTCCTGGCCAGTTTGGGGCAAAATCTAGTGGCAGCTTCCTCGGGCAAGGAAGCGTTGAAGTGCCTCTTGGAGCAAGACTTTGCGGTGATCTTACTCGATGTCCAAATGCCAGAAATGGATGGGTTTGAGACAGCGACTCTGATTCGTAGCCGCGAGCGATCGCGCCATATTCCGATCATCTTCATGACGGCGCTGCACAATAGCGACCAGTTAGTGCATCAGGGCTATTCGGTTGGTGCCGTTGATTACCTATTCAAGCCGATCGAACCAGAAATTCTTCTCTCGAAGGTTGCGGCTTTTGTAGACCTGTTTCAAACCAGCGCCAAGGTGCAGCGTCAAGCCAACCAACTGGAAATGGTTAACGCCGAGCTACGCGCTAGCCAAGCCTTGCTGCAAGATTTCTTAGATCATGCCAATGATTTAATTCATATCATGTCGCCATCGGGGGCACTGCTCTACGTCAATCCTGCTTGGAAGCACACTCTGGGCTATGACGAGGCGGATCTCAACCGCTTGGCCATTGAGATTGTGCATCCCCAGAGTCGAGGACGATGGCTAGAAGCGATCTATTGGGTGCAAAGCAAACCTGCTAGCCGCACCTTAGAAATCACGTTGCTGAGCAAAGAGGGGCGCGAAGTCATTGTTGAAGGAACCTTGAGTAGTCGGTTTGACGGCGATCAGCTCAAGACCATTCACTGCATTTTTCACAACATTACCAAGCGCAAACAAGCCGAGCGATCGCTACGCCAGTACACAGCCCAACTACGACAAGCCCTCGACTTTAATGCCATGCTCCAGCGCACTACCGATAAGCTGCGTGAGAGTTTGGATGAGGGGCAAATCTTAGCCACGGTCGTACAGGAGTTGGCTTTAGTCCTGGGCGTGAATCGTTGCCATGCCTCTTTATATGATTTGGAGCAACAAAGCGCCACCATTGCTTACGAGTACACAGCCTCCATGTTTTCAGAGCAAGGTCTGACATCCGAGATGGCTGGTTCACCTGAGTATCAACAACTCCAGCAAGGGCAATCGTTGCAGTTGTGCCACATCATCCCCCACCCCATTCAAGGGCGAACCGCAATCTTGGCTTGCGCGATTATCGATGACCAAGGTGTGTTGGGCGATCTGCGTTTAGTTAATGACAAAGAATATGCCTTTCGAGATTTAGAAGTCCATCTGGTGCAGCAAGTTGCCAACCAATGTGCGATCGCGATTCGCCAAGCACGGCTATTTCAGGCAGCTCAAGCTCAGGTAGCAGCCCTGGAGAAACTCAATCGCTTAAAAGATGACTTTTTGAGTACCATCTCCCACGAGTTACGCACCCCCATTTCGAATATCAAGATGGCAATCCAAATGCTGAAAATGACCTTGGGGAGCTTAGAGATACCCCCAGATAGGGCTGAAGATGTGGAGCGCTACTTTCAAATCTTGCAGAATGAATGTGAGCAAGAAATTAGATTAATTAACGACCTACTCGAATTATCGCGTTTAGACACCGATGCGGAACCTTTGCTGCTAACCAGCATTAAACTCAATACTTGGGTGCCCCATATCGTAGAAACATTTATGGAACGGGCACAGACCCAGCAACAGCAATTGCAGGTGGATTTGCCCAATGATTTGCCTGCCCTCACTACTGATTTAATTGACCTAGAGCGAGTGCTCTCAGAATTATTGGGGAATGCCTGCAAATACACTCCTCCCGGTGAAGAAATTCGGATCTCAGCAGATGCCACTCCAGAGCGCTTACAACTGCATGTGAGTAATTCTGGTGTAGAAATTCCTGTGGAGGAATGCGATCGCATTTTCGATAAGTTCTACCGCATCCCTAACGATGACCCTTGGAAACATAGCGGCACTGGTTTGGGTTTAGCGTTAGTCAAAAAGCGAGTCGAGCGCTTAGGAGCCACCATTCAGGTTGCCAGTGACGCTGACCACACCACCTTCAGCATCGCCTTTCCCTTGCAAACCTCCTAAGCTAGGCGAAACTCAATTAAAGCTTGGCGATAAGCATCTGGGAGTCCGGTGTCAAACGATCGCCCTTGCACCATATACCCCACCATGCCTAAATCTTGGCGCAACCGCTCCAAGGCAGAAGTCAGCTGAAATTCACCGCGATCGCGCTGATTCTCCCGAATTTGGGCTGCTAAATAGTCAAAAATTTGCGGCATCAGCACATACATCCCAAAAATCGATAGCAGTTGATCCGGAGCCATTCCAGGAATATGGAGATGTTGGCGGGCATACTCCACTTCTGGCTTTTCCACCAACTGAGTCACCGCCAGCAGCACATCTGGTTCTTTCCAAGTACCCGTGACACAACCACGATGGCTAATCTCAGCAGCGGGACTGACTTCTAAGCTAATCACACTTTGACCACAGCGCTCAAAGACACCTAGCATCTGGGCGGCACAAGAATCATCGCGATCGGATTTGTAAACATGATCGCCCAAGAGCACAAGAAAAGGCTCCTGCTGCACCCAGTCTTGGGCACAGAAGACCGCATGGCCGAAGCCTTCTTGAGCTTCTTGAGTCAAAATTGTCACTCGCTCCCCCACAGCCTGGAGATAGTCGATATAGTCACCCTGCTTGGCTGCTAATTTCTGACCATAATCACCTCCGGGTCGGGCTTGAAAGAAAGCCTCAAACAGCTCGCGATCGCTCGGTTGCACCACAATTCCCACCGACTCAATCCCCGCACTGAGCGCTTCTTCTACAATTGCCAAAATCACAGGCTTCGCCCGTCCCGTGGGATCAATAATCGGGAACATCTCCTTCTTGACTGCCTTGGTAACTGGAAACAGCCTAGTACCAAATCCCGCAGCAGGAATGACCGCCTTCCGCACAGAAGATTTCACAGAGGATGGAACCGAGGGTTGAGATGCAGTCATAGCTCCAGAAATGCCACGTTCGCTCACCTTCACTCGTCAAGTTCAGCTTTTTCTAGCCGAGCTTACAGCAATCCTTTTTGATTCTTGAACGGGGTGCAGGGGTGAAAGCCCTGTGTGGGGCAGTGCCCCACCCCCCTTGTTCACAAATTGTTTGTGAACGCTATAGCTTGCTATTAGAACGTTCACTGACCCAAGTTAACAAAAATAGTAAAAGAGCCTTTAACGTGCTGCTAAAGACTCTCGTTGAGGAATATAAACATGCTTTAACTTTATCGGCTTTAAGGCTACTTGTCTTGTATCTAGAGTTACTACTGAGAAATACTAGAAAATACCACCTTAGAGAGGTATTGGTTTATGCCTTTGGGTAGGTTATATTTGACAAGCTTCTTGAGGCAAAGACCCACTGTACTTGCCGTTGGTGCCCTCAAGCCACCTTGAGCCAACTTAGAAAAAATCAAACTTGCTGTACCTGAGGAGGGCAATGGACGAGCATGACACTTGAAGAGTTTAAAAAAGCTTATTTGGAAGCTCAAAACGGTTTAGGCAACGACTTACAAGCCTTAATTGACCTATCCAGCGACCTCAGTCAATTAGCAGCCGTGCTGAGTGAGCTAGCAGAGACAGTGCGACAAGATTACGAGCGCATCAATCGAGTCGTGGAAGAATTTATCCAGAGTCAAGAACAGCCATAGGCCGCTCAGTTTAGGTTTAGCTCAGTTTCAATTGCTTGAATCATGGCTTCTAGGCGAATTGGCTTGGTCAAGTAGGAGCGTACCCCCAAACTCAGCGCTCTTTGTTTCTCTCGCTGAAACGCATAGGCAGTCACCACAACGACTGGAAGAGAGCACCACTGTGACTGCTGCAATTCTTGCAGCAATGTAAATCCATCTACTTGCGGCAGCTTGAGATCTAGTAATAGTAGATCGGGTTGGAATTCTGTTACGGTTTCAAAAAAGTCAACTCCATCACACATGCTTAGGACTTCATATCCTCGCGATTCCAAGAAGTCCTGCGTAAACAGACGATGAACTTCGTTATCTTCCACAAGCAGAATCCGCTTGCTCATACGCTAAATCCTCAACGGGGCTCGGTTGCGATCGCACTTCCGGCAGGTCGTTTCACCAATTCGATAAGCTGAGATAGAAACAAATCGCCAATCGTTTAACCTCTAGCCGCCCTTTCAAAGCACCAACTTTAAATCAAGTTAAGTCGTTTTTGGCTCTGGTTTTTGGCTCTAGCAGGAAGCACTTAATTTCTGATTCTAGATAAATTTTCGATCAAAAGCGAATATTTTTCATGAACTAGATTTTGGCCCACTGCGTTCTGAAAAAAAACAGCCTCTCTACTTCCAGAATTCCAAATTCAAAACACCGTACTGGGGAATTGCTCTGTTTAAATGTCTAGCTTTACCGGAAAACAATTCAAACTTCTTCGCCGCTGGTTTGTCGTTGCTTTGACCAGTCTCATCGGACTGCTGCTCGTCGCTTTCCTCGTCTTGCCTGCCGTTTCCAAACTCGCTGATCCCCAGATGGCTGTATTTGAGCAAGTCTGGGAAACCGTGAACGACAACTTTTTTGATCCCAAGTTGAATGGTGTGGACTGGCAAGCCGCCCGCAAAAAATATAGACCCTTAGTGGCTCAAGCCAACTCAACAGAGGCAGCAGCGATCGTGATCAATCGGATGTTGTCGGAGCTAGCCACCTCCCATACCCAGTTCTACACCCGCTCCGAGCCAGCTTATTACCAACTGCTAGGCATCTTTCAATCTGACTCCTTGTGGCGACAACTGAGAAAGTTTTTTCCCAATGGCAAGGTGGAATATCCCGGCATTGGTATTTTCACCAAGGATATTAACGGCCAAACCTTTATTAGTGCTATTTTGAACGACAGCCCAGCTGAAAAGGCAGGACTCCAAGTGGGCGATCGCTTGTTGAGTGTGGCGGGCCAATCCTATCAGCCGATCCAATCCTTTGTGGGTAAGACAGGGCAAGCTGTTGATATCTCAATTCAGCGTACTACTGACCCCACTAGCATCCAGACCATTGCGGTGACCCCAAAGCAGCTCGACCCCACCAAACTCTTTCTCGATGCCATGAAAGCCAGCATTGACGTGATCGAGCAAGGAGGCAAGCGACTGGGCTATGTGCATATTTGGTCCTATGCAGGCGATCGCTATCAAGAGCAATTGCAGCAAACGTTGACCTATGGCGAGTTGAGGACAGCCGATGGCTTAATCCTAGACTTGCGCGACGGTTGGGGTGGAGCCATTCCCGAATATCTCAACTTCTTTACGGCTCAGTCTCCGACGCTCACTCAAGTTGAACGAGACGGCACCCAATTTAAGCTCAATTATCGCTGGAGCAAGCCAGTGGTGATGCTGGTGAATCAAGGCTCTAGAAGTGGCAAAGAAATCTTGGCCTACGGCTTTCAACAGTACAAGATCGGCCCTGTTATCGGCAGCAAAACTCCTGGTGCAGTGGTAGGAGGACGACCCTTTTTGATGCAGGATGGCAGTTTACTCTACTTAGCAGTGGTAGATGTATTTGTCGATGGAGAGCGGCTAGAAGGGAGAGGCGTGACACCAGATATTGAGGTGCCATTCCAGTTAGCTTATGCTCAAGGCGCAGACCCCCAAAAACAGAAGGCGATCGAGGTTTTACTGCAATCTTTACCATCGCGGCAGCTTCATTGAGATCGAAGTTGTGAGAGTTCAGCTTGTAACGCGCTTTTGACTTGGTGATATTCAGCCTCTAGTTGCCTGAGGTAGCTGGCTATCACGCTAACTTCTTCTAGAGAAGCCTGCTGTAAGCCTTGGCACAACCGAGTCAGCCTCAGTGCTCCTAAGGTGGCGCTACTGGACTTGAGGGTATGGGTGGTATGTTGAAATGTTACTGAATCTTGGGCTTCTAGAGCCACTCTGAAAGCTTGAAACAGTTTAGGTGTCTCTTGGAGATAGCACTCAATAATATCGGTCAAAAATTCGATCGCGTCTTCGCCTGCCATCTGGCGCATTGTCTCCAGAGCTTCCGGGTCTAGAACTGGCTGAATTTCTATCTCAGCAGAAATGGCAGCGATCGCGGATGTTGAGACAGACCCAGGCGTGGTGGCTGGTGTGAATGACTCCAGGAACGACGGGGGTAAGGATTCTGCGATCGCATTAGCAGGGCTTGTGACGACTGCTGGACTTGTGTTCGTCTGGGTCTGCTCCGAAGTAGCGTGCTGGAGTGGTCGGCAGGATGCTAAAGCCGCTAGTAGTTTTTCGACTCGAATCGGCTTGCTGACATAATCATCCATTCCTGCCTCTAGACATTGTTCGCGATCGCCCTGCATGGCATTGGCAGTCATCGCAATAATGCGAGGGCGAGATTCTGGCGGCCAGGTTTGGCAAATGTGGCGAGTGGCGCTGAGACCATCCATTTCTGGCATTTGCACATCCATCCACACCACATCATAGTCTTGGCGATGTAGGGCGGCGATCGCTTCTAATCCATTGCCAGCGACATCAGCTCGATAGCCTAAGCGTTCTAAGAGCAGCAGTGCAATCTTTTGATTAACAGCATTATCCTCCACTAGCAACATCCGTAACGGCATCCGCTCCGCCATCTGAGCATCCAACTTTTGAGTAGCATGGGTCAGTGGCGGCGCTTGACCTGCAAAAATCTCCACCAACACATTGTAAAACTGAGATTGCTTCACAGGTTGGTAGAGAGTAGCGGCAAACGGAGAGGCTCGCTCATGAACGGAGAAGTTGGCGTAATAGTGAGAAGCCAGCAGCAATAGAGGAACCGACTGTCTCAGCGATCGCTGGTGAATTTGAGCCGCGAACTGTTGAGCATTGCTTGTGGTGGAATATTGATCGAAGATAATCGCATCATAATGTTCTTCGGAGTGTAGATGACTCCACATCTCTGGCTCAGATGGGGTGGTGCGGATTTCGATGCCCCAAGATTGAGCTTGTAATCGGAGATTCTGCCGTCGCATTGCATTGCGATCTAGCAAGAGCAGCCGTTTACCAGCCAACAACTGATTTCTAGGATGATTCGCTTCCCTTGGCAGTTGTGCTTGTACATCCAGACAAAAAGAGAAGGTCGTTCCTTGATTGAGTTCGCTCTCGACCCAGATATGGCCTGACATCATCTCACAGAGGCGATGACAGATCGCAAGTCCTAGTCCCGTACCACCATAGGTCCGACTAATCGAGGAATCGACTTGCGTAAAGGGTTGAAACAGGCGATCGCGGCGATCGGGAGCAATCCCGACACCTGTATCCTTGACGCTAAAGTGTAGGCGATAGCTCAGGTAATCTTGATCTCCTGTCGCGACTTGATCGGCTAGTCTCTCTCCTACCACTGATACTGTCACTTCACCGCTTTCCGTAAACTTCACTGCATTGCTGATCAAGTTCACCAAAATCTGGCGCAGGCGGGCACTGTCACTCCAGATCCACTCTGGGGTCTGTGGATCAATCAAATAAGCGAGGTCCAAACCTTTTTCGCTCGCCTTGGGAGCCAACAATTCCAAGGAGTCTTCGACACAAGTGCGGAGACTGAAAAGGTGATGCTCTAATTCCAGCTTGCCCGACTCAATTTTGGAGAAATCCAAAATATCGTTAATGATCGTGAGGAGCGCATCACCACTACTCCGCACCGTCTCTACTAAATCCCGCTGTTGTTCAGTGAGTGGCGTTTCTAGCAAGATCCCCGTCATGCCAATCACGGCATTCATGGGGGTGCGGATCTCATGACTCATCATTGCCAAAAAGTCACTCTTGGCTCGGTTGGCGGCATCTGCCATCCCTTTCGCTTGCTCTAGGGCCAAGTTCTGTTTGACAAGCTGTTCTCGTTGTTGAGTTTCCTGTTGTAGGAGCCGTGCTTGTTCTAGAGCAATTCCTACTTGGTCTGCGATCGCCTCTAGCAAAGTAATTTCATCACGGGTCCAGTGACGTGGCTCGGCATACTGATGGATAGCAATCACACCATTGGCCTGTCCCTGATAAGAAGTTCTCACCGCCAGCATCGACTTTAACCCCGCTTGGCGAGGCATCAAATCAGGGCAGACAGGCATCGCCGCTTGCAGCAATGGATCGGTGTGGATATCGGCAGAGGCGATCGCTTGGTCTTGCGCCAGTAGCTGCTGCACATATGGATTGCCAACCACCGGAACCTCTATGTCTAAAAATGATTCATACAGAGGTTCTCGATACTCAGCCATGACCGGAATCCTCGGCACAGGCTCAGCCACATAGGTATGAATCACACAACGGTCAGCCCGAAAGGTAGCTCCGATCTGAGCGGCGGTCGTCTGGAAAATCTCTTCAGCGTTCAGGCTTTGACGAATCTGCTCCGTAATGCGCTTCAGGAGTGCAGCTCGGTCTAGTTGTTGTTGTAAGGCGATCGCCACCTGTTGACGCTCAATCTCACCCCCGCACCACTGCGCCATCAATTTTAGTAGCTCTCGATCAACCGTCCTAAACGGCTCTGAGCGCGGTGTACGGCTGCAAAAACATAGCACCCCATAAATGTTTTGAGCCACCAACACCCGAATGCCAATGTAGCTCTCCATATGGAGGGTAGCATAGCCCGGATGCTCACACCACTGAGATTGGCTAGCATGACTGATTGCCAGTGGTTCCGTGGCTTGCAATACCTCCAGGCAATAGGATTGTCTGAGATCAAAGACATCCTGCGGCTTTACAGAACCGTCTGGCGTTTGCACACTAACCACTTCATAGCGCATTCCAGTTACCTGGGCTAAAAAGCCAAAATCAAGTCGGAGATATTGGCAACCCAGGACCAAAAGTTGTTGCAGGCGTTGCTCAAGGGTCAGATCATAGGATGCGGTAATTTCATATAAAGACCGAATCGCTAGTTCATTCTCCCGTGACTGTTCTTCACTCGCTTTCAGGGCTTCAGTTTTGCTTTGGATCCGGTCTGCCATTTGATTGAAGGCAGCAGCAATCTGAGCCAATTCATCGGAGCCTTTTAATCTGGCCCGCTCGGTTAATTCTCCTTGGGTGAAGCTATGGGTGGCGGCGACGAGTTGAGCAGCGCGCTGGGTCAAGGTTTTGTCGAAGAGTAACCACGCCAGAATACAGAACAAACCCAACTCAGCTGTGAACTCTAGCGATCGCTGCATCGAATCCGCCCAAGCCCGTTGCTTTAAAGAGGCAATGTCATACTCCAACCACAGAATCCCCACTTTAGAGGGGCGTAACTCTCCTGCCGCTGCACCCAACGGCACTGGATACATTGCCCAAACATGCTGCTTGTCGGGCGAAATCCAGACTTGGCCTGCCATTTTTTCGCGCACTTGATCAAAGGCAGCTTTATAGTTGGCAGCGGGCGTGATATTAATCCAGCGATTGCGTAATTCATATCGGGTGGACAGCAATACCCAGTTGTTCTCGTCATACAACAGACTGGCTTTGAGGTTGGGGTCACTCCGCAGATTGCTGATCGCAGCTTCAGCTTGCTCGGTATCCCCTCGACGGTAGAGATATTCCAACATGCTAGAGATCTGATCGCCTGCAAATCTGGCGTTGCGGCTGACATCTTCCTCCACCCGTTGAAACGCCTGAGAAGTCTCCCTTTGAATGCTCACCAAACCTAGCACCGTGCCAAAAATCAGCAGGGTGACGGGAATGGAGAA
>DATNPE010000573.1:0-5508 GCA_036703355.1 Allocoleopsis sp.
TCCTGAACAAATCGCCAAGGAGAACCAAACCAGCCGTTTGTATGCGGGGACGCTACGCCTGCAACCCAACTCCTATGGAACTTATACGCTAGTCAACCAAGTTCCGATCGAAACCTATCTACGGGGAGTAGTACCGCACGAAATTGGTGCAGGTGCGCCACAGCCCGCAGTGGAAGCACAAGCGATTTTGGCTCGCACTTATGCTCTACGCAACTTACGCCGCTTCGCCATCGATGGTTATGAACTCTGTGCTAATACGCAATGCCAGGTGTATTGGGGTTTAACCGGAACCGTTCCTGAAGCCGATCGCGCGATCGCCACAACCCGTGGCTTGGTGTTGACTTACCAAAATGAATTAGTTGATGCTTTGTACTCCTCAACTACCGGGGGAGTCACCGCACCCTTTAGTGATGTTTGGAACGGAGCCCCCCGCCCATATTTACGAGCTGTGGTGGATTCCGCTGCTAATATTTGGGATTTGTCGCGCCGTAGTTTGGCTGATGAGCAAAACTTGCGAGCCTTTATGACTCAACGCAAAGGCTTCAATGAGGAAGGGTGGGATATGTTCCGTTGGCGCGAAGAGAGTAGCTTAGCTCAGCTCACCCAAGACTTGAAAAAGTACTTGCAGGGTAACAAGCATCCCCTCGCCAACTTCACCAGCATTCAGCAGCTTCAGGTGACTGGGCGATCGCCCGCTGGACGGGTGCAAAAAATGGTGGCCCAAACTGATCTGGGTGCGATTGAATTAGAAAAAGATGACATTCTCAATGCTTTCTACGCCCCCAATAGCACTCTCTTCTACTTAGATCCCATTTATGCAGCGAATAAAGTCCTCAAGGGCTATGCATTTGTGGGTGGTGGTCTCGGACATGGGGTGGGATTAAGCCAAACGGGGTCTTATCGTCTGGGTCGCCTCGGTTGGACCAGTCGGCAGATTTTGAGCTTCTATTATCCGGGCACGCAGATTCAGCCCATCAGCCAAGCCTTAACGTTTTGGCGGGCTCCTGCGTCTCCAGCCGCACCCAGAAGCTAAAAAATAAGGCAGGTAGCGCAACTTGCACTCCTGCCTATTGAAATGGGAAACGAAGAAATTTTTTAGTACAGTTCTTCTTCTTGGTGAGTCAAGATGGTGCAGTCAGAGGTGGGGTAAGCCACGCAAGTTAGCACGAAACCAGCTTCGATTTGGTCGTCATCCAAGAAGGACTGATCGCTTTGATCAATGCTGCCGCTGGTGATTTTACCAGCACAGGTGGAGCAAGCACCAGCACGACAGGAGTAAGGAAGATCAATTCCTTGCTCTTCTGCAGCGTCGAGAATGTACTCGTCATCAGGAACTTCAATGGTGGTGTTTAGCCCTTCAGCCTCGTTGATCAACGTGACCTTAAAAGTTGCCATGCAGTAGTCCTCTCTGTTCAATGAATCGGCACGTGAAGTATATAGAAAGCTAGCTCCAGGCAGTTTCCTGAGTAATGGCTTCCTCAATCAGCTTCACTTCTAGATACTACGGGAAAACTCAAAACTTGTAACACTAAATCAGGTGTTGGGTTGAATGGGATTCGTAATGAAATTTGGCCATTTGATCTACTTATACTTATGGGACGGCCAAAAGCTTGACTAAATGGACTTTTGCTAGTTATTTCTCAGTCTATTTATCAACTCTGTGACTTACAACGGAGACTGTATGAGAGTTTGACGGTTGACAAATTGAATTCTATTTGTTCCAAATTAGGACGATTAATTAGTAAGAATTATCTATTTTATTAGAATTCATCAATCAGGCTATTGAGTCGAGTTCTGACCCGATCTATAGCAATCCTTTTTGATTCTTTAATGGGGTGCAGGGGTGAAACCCTTGCGTGGGAGCTGCGCCCACACCCCTTTTTACAATCCATTTAGGATTGCTATATCTATAAAGATCAGAACAATTCGCTAATCTATAGGTCTGCATCTCTTTTGTTTGAACTGACTCGGATTTGTATCTGTGACCACTTATTTCTCTAAAGAAACGGCTCCATTTCCGCTAAAGGTGGGGTTAATTGGGACTGGCTATGCGGCTAAGCTGCGGGCAGAAGCATTTCAGGCAGATTCGCGATCGCGGCTAGTCGCAGTGGTCGGCCACAACCTCGAAAGAACGGCTGCTTTTAGCCAAACTTACGAAGCGGAAGCGCTAGATCATTGGCCAGCTTTACTCGATCGCGCTGATATTGATTTGGTGGTGATTTCTACAGTGAATCGGGATCACGGAGCGATCGCGCGAGCGGCACTGGAAGCAGGCAAGCATGTGGTGGTTGAGTATCCTTTAGCTTTGGATGTCGCTGAGGCGGAAGCGCTGATTGCCTTAGCCAAAACCCAAAACAAATTGTTGCATGTCGAGCACATTGAACTTTTGGGTGGCTTGCACCAAGCCCTAGTCAAGTCTTTGCCCCAAATTGGCTCTGTCTTTTATGCCCGCTACGCCACGATCAACCCGCAACATCCTGCTCCCCAGAAATGGACCTATCAGCCAGAGTTGTTTGGCTTTCCTTTTTCGGGGGCCACTTCCCGCATTCACCGTTTAACTGATCTGTTTGGAGCAGTCGCTAGCGTCAGTTGTCAGGCGCGGTACTGGAAGCAACCTGAAGTCGATCCCAATTCGGAATACTATCAGGCTTGCTTGTGTACTGCCCACTTGAATTTTGCCAATGGTGTGCTCGCCGAAGTCACCTATGGTAAAGGTGAAACCTTGTGGCAACCTACCCGTACCTTTGAAGTTCAAGGAACCCAAGGAGCCTTAGTGTTTGACGGCGATCGCGGCACCCTCATTCAAGCCGATGGTGAGCATGTGGTGGAGGTGGGTGGACGACGGGGCCTGTTTGCGAAAGACACTGCCAATGTTTTAGACCATCTCTATAAAGGCACTCCTTTATATGTCGCCCCAGAAGCGAGCTTGTACGCCCTGAAGGTGGCCGAGGCAGCTCGGCAATCGGCGGAAACGGGACAGGTGGTGGTGGTTAACGCTTAGCGATCGCCTTATCGTCGTTCTGCATGACCATTGGAGACTGCTTTGGAGCTAGCAGGTTCGGTGTCATGGAATCCTTGCACTTCTGCCAGGGTATAGAGCGGTCTACCTTTCACTTCTTCGTAGATGCGGCCAATGTATTCGCCCAAAATGCCAATGCTGACCAGTTGCACGGCCCCCAGAAAGAAGACCGCCACAATAATGGCCGCGTAACCTGTTAAAGGAGAACCCGGAGCAAAAAAGCGCCAGTACAGCACCAGAACCGCCATGATCAGAGCGATCGCCGCCGAAAACAGCCCGATATAAGTCGAAATCCGTAGCGGTACTTTGGAGAAGGAAACCAATCCATTCACAGCCAGACCTAAGGACTTGCGGAAGGTGTATTTCACATCGCCCGCAAAGCGCGGATTGCGCTCAAACAAAATCGCGGTTTGCCGAAACCCTACCCACGATCGCAGTCCCCGAATGTAGCGATTGCGCTCTGGCATGGCATTCAACACATCGACCACTTGGCGATCGAGCAAACAAAAGTCTCCTGTATCGGTGGGAATTTCGACATCGGCTAGCTGCTTCAGGATGCGGTAGAAAGCATAGGCCGTAAAACGCTTAAACCAACCTTCTCGTTGGCGCTGGGTGCGTTGAGCGTAAACCACGTGATAGCCTTGCCGCCATTTTTCCACCATGTCGGGGATCAGTTCGGGGGGGTCTTGCAAATCCGCATCCAGAATCACCACAACCTGTCCACGAGCAAAGTTAAGACCCGCGGTCACGGCAATCTGGTGGCCGAAGTTACGCGCTAAGCTCAAGTAGCAAACCCGTGCATCTCGTTGGTGCAGCTCCCGTAACAGTTCTCCAGAGCGATCGCGGCTGCCGTCGTTAATCAGCACCAATTCCACTGGTCCATCCATGCGGTCCATAATGCTGCTGATGCGGCGATACAGCTCTGGAATGGTGGCTTCTTCGTTATAAATAGGAACAACAAAAGAATAGTAAGGGCGCATGATTCGTCTCTAGCCTGCGGATAGTGGCACGCTGACCTGTTGATGAATATACCCTTAGTTGCAATTTCTCTGAGCGATCGCCCGACGGTGATTAGCCACAGACTCAGCCTATAAGATCCGGAGATTGGCATGACTCCTCCTAAACTGACAGAAATTCGGGCTTTCCTCAGCCTGTCTGACCAAATCGGCACCGCTGGACAACCCACTGCCGAGCAGTTTGCAGCCATTAAAGCCGCAGGTTACGAAACGGTGGTGAATTTAGCGCTACCGACCTCAACCAATGCGCTGCCAAACGAAGCAGAGATTGTGATGCAACAAGGAATGCAATATATTCACATTCCTGTGGATTGGGAAAAACCCCAGGTTGAAGATGTGCTGAATTTCTTTGAGGTCATGACGACGAATCAAGCCAAAAAAGTATTTGTCCATTGTGCTGCCAATATGCGAGTTTCAGCTTTTATGTTTCTCTACCGTACTCTTTGCCAAGATGTTGCGCTTGAAGAAGCACTACAAGACTTGCACCAAATTTGGGTTCCTAATCAGCAATGGCAAGCTTTCATTGAGCAAGTAACTGCTCACCACCTGAGAAAAACAGTCTAGAAAATTATTATTTGAAATTTAAATTTCCCATTTCTTAAATTTATTGGTGGTGCAGGCATCTTGCTTGCCGTAAACAAAAAGATGAGGTTTTGCGAAAAATCTGTGATTTAGCCTGTATTTACATTTTCAGGGTTAATCATGATTTAGAAATGGCGATCGCAGGTGCTTTCTGTTTGCGCGATCGCTCCTTGCCTTCCTCAAAATAAATTGAATTCACCAAGAACTCATTATTTCGATAAAAGTAGCAAAAATACTATGAAAAAAGCTCAGGTGACTCATTGGCTCGCAGTTTGTTTTCTGTTGTGGTGCGCGATCGGTTGTTCTGCCAATCGTTCCGCCAATAATTCTGTCGAAACTGCACAGAATTCACCAATCCAGACTAAAACCTCAACCTCTACGCCAGAAAGTAGCCCCAGCCAGCAGACTGAACGCTCTCCCCAAACAGCGAGCTATGACGTGACCTATGATCCCCAAAGCGTTGAAGGTAATGGAGACATTTCAGATCCAGCAGCCTTTATTGCTCAAATTCGATACGCCAATGTGCCTCGTTGGGTTAGAGAATCCTTCTTTAAGCAAAAGTTGAATGAGCGTTATGTAATGGTTTTTAGAGATATTAGACCGCTCTATCTACGAGGAGATTTTAACGGGGATAACAAAATTGATATTGCTTTAATGCTGAAAGAAAAAACAGCTCAAAATGAATCCTACTCTCCTGCCGTGATGGCTATCTTTCAGGGCGGCACGCAGCAAGCAACGATCATTGATGACCCAGAAAAGCTCGGTGCTGATGATATTTGGGAAGTCGTTCCCAAAGAAGATATGACTAAATATCAGTCAATCTCAGCTCTAGGCGAAGGAATTTTGATGGCAAAGGCAGCATCCGCTAGCCGCATGATTTACTGGGATGGT
>DATNPE010000574.1:0-7769 GCA_036703355.1 Allocoleopsis sp.
TGTGTATGGCTTTCAAGCTTTGCCGCCGAGCAACCAGCTCACCAACTTCGTTGGCTGACCGCCATAATCTCTCAGTTTACCAAGCACTTCCTCGTCTGCTCTATCCAAAAAGCCCTCCACATCGCCAATCACTTCATTGGCTTCTCCCACTAGCTCTAGCGCTTCCTTGGCGTATCCCTGCAACTGTGGCGGTAGCTTGCCGGAAATACTCGTAATCGTGTCCTCGACCTGACCGAGAAAACCCTTGGCTCCCCCGACAGAATCAGCAATTCGAGAAAGTACGGGCTGGGCAAAGTTCTCAATCTGCTCGACTGATGGCAGCTGTAGGATCTGCCCTTCTGCTAGCTCTGAGAATAGGGTAGCGATCGCGTCTTCCGGCTCGTCGATTTGGTCGAGGATTTCGGTGAATCTGCCCACGTCTTCGCCTGGGAATATTTGGGCGGCAATCAGGTTGAGTGCGTCTCCGGGCTTGGTGGTATAGGTGGGGGTTTCGAGCATATTCTAAGTGCGCGATTCGCGCAGATGATTTCCTGGATTATTGCCTTTCCTCAATCGCCTGCCTGAGGTAGACGCACAAATCCAAAGCTTCTTGATAGGCGTCCATCAGCGCATCCCTGCCATTATGAGCTTGCAGCGCCGTACCGTAGCGCTCAATCCCTAGTTGTTTCCTTGCCTTCATGTCTTCAATCACTAAGTCTGCAATGTGAGGATTGCCGTTTGGTGTAGGTAACTGCTGCTCTCGATCGGCTTGCATTGGTGTCTCCCTAGGGTGCAAGTGTAGCTGGGCGATTCATTCGATTCTCTCGATACCATTTCGATAGTGTTGGGCACCAGTCCTCTAGCTCTTTTTGAATCATCTCCGCAAGGGTTTGTATCTCCAGTTGAGCATCTTTCTTGGTGCGCTGATCTAATAGGTGCCAGAAACCCTTAAGTGTAGATGCAATAGTAAAATCTTGTCTAATCCCTTGCGGCAAAACATTTCTAGCTTGCTCTGGTGGAATTCCTCTATCTATCAAATGAGCATAGGTTTTACATGACTCCAAGCACTGCCCTAAGTAAATGCACTTTGCGGTATAGGAACTTTCATAAATACCGTCTCTTGCGGGATATCGTGCCTCTGGTCGCCAGTAAAAAACATGCTCGGCTTTCAGCTTACCTTCTGCTACATCAATAAAACGCTGGCTTGTGTATCGTGACGATTGCACCAAAAATCTGACATCACTACCGCTTGTGTGGTGAGTTCGCAGCTGGACAATGCAATCATGAGGAAATCCATAACAATTTATCTTTGCAAAGGCAAATGCTGTAACAGAGTAATGCCCTCTTCCTCCCTCTAGCTGGTGCTTGACAATCGCCTTCCCTGGCTCTTTTGGCGGTTCGTCTTTCCCTGCATCGCATTCGGCTACACAAATGTGTTGGGCGTTCCAAATTGCCGCCTCTGGATTGGGCGAAGTGGCATCTTTGTCTATCTCAACGCGAAAGAATGGATCGGAAATTATCATCAGTTAACCTCAAATTCTAATTAAGTGCGCGAATCGCGCAGATGGCTGTAAAAAATTAGGTTTCTTCTCTAGCAAATCGTGATTGTACTGAAAAGGTTTTTAGTTAACCCTTACTTTCTTGTACAACCCTGTCATTGTTGTATCTTCCTGTAATCTTATAAGAGTCACGAGGCAAAGAATCTAATCCATAGAAAATCATCTGCCCTATCCTAAAGCCCTTGTAAATGGGTAGTCGCCGAAGGCTGTGGTTGATGATTTCCATAGTCAACTTGCTGCCGTGCCACCCCGGATCGCACCAACCAGCTAATAGGTGCTCGTAGAATTCACGCCCTCTACTGGATTTCAGTAGAAATTGACCTGAAACATCTTCAGGGAGATTAAAGGTTTCAAGGCTAGCAATAAGGATGCGATCGCCTGACTTAAGAAAATAGGGATCACCTGCGCTAGTTCCCTCTAGGTCAATATCTATACAGATAACTTCCGGCTCCTTGCCGATAGAAAAGTGCTGCCAAAGCAATCTCTTGATTAGTCCAAGTACCCCTCCCTCTTTGTAAGCAAACAATTTAGCCGTAACTCCTACCCTGACATCTAAAGAGGTGGGGTTTAGTAGCGATCGCTCATAAGGTTCGACCATTCCCTCTAGGCAACGTTTTTCAATTTGCCAATCAACAAGTACAGTCATAATTCTTTCTCCCTTAATTGCTTGCCTAAGATTAACCTCAGCTTTCAATTATCTGCGCGATTCGCGCAGATGGAAAAGGCGATCCACCACAACAGTAGACCGCCTTCCTTTCATGTCACGACACCACTCTAAAACGGCATTCGATATTCTGTCTCTGGCACTGCTCCACCCTGCTTTGCCCTCCATGCTCGATATTGTTGAAGTTCCAGGTTTGTCATTGGACGGCACATCGTAACATCTCCACCCAAAAAATGTGGTGCCTTCATCCCCTTGTAGCGCTTCTCAAATTCCGCTCTCTGTGGATCTGGTAGTGAAAAATCTGGCTCAGTCATTGCGATCGCTCCTTTCTTTGTTGTGGTTTGTTTGGCGTAAGTGCGCGATTCGCGCAGATGAAATCTCAATGCTTGTCACACAAAAATTGACTTAAAAGCCAGCGCTCGTCCCGATTGAGCTTAAACTCAACCTTAAAAGGAGATTTCAGTTCCTGATCGCGTTGCAAGTTGCATTCTAAAGAAAGATTGACAGTATCACCCACTTTAGAAAAGTGTATTTTTGCGTCTATGCAGTCTTCTTGATCAAAGCCACTGGAAGAATCGATAACTGCAACTTGACCTGTTATCTGTATTTTCATCATGTGCGATCGCGCCCTCCTAAGTCAGTTGACTCAGGCTGCACTGCAAACACTCCAGGGTATTCACGAACCCAAAATTCTATTGCCTCAGTCCTAGAGGGCAGTTCCTCAAGTGTTGCAATTTCTTGCAATCTCTTCCAGCAAGTCGGTGTCAACCTGAGTGTATGCCTTACTTTATTTTCTCCCCAGTCAGTAGGTCTCATTAGACAATTCCTTGTATTCTGTACGCCTATCAAGATATCATAAGTAGCAGACGTACAGAACGGTTTTACTCAATCCGTGCGCATCAGAATCCCATCCAAGCTCATCAAACTAAACCCCGGAGCCGCTAAAGTCTGGGGATTGGTGCGTGCGCTAGATGAGCAGGGTTCGGGTTGGGCAGAGTTCTCTATCGCACAAGCGCGTGAATTGTTTGCCAAGGTGAGGCAGGGCAATCTGAAGGCTCTTTCTGCCAGCACGATCAGGCGCTACGTGATGGACGGGGTGAAGCTGGGATTATTCAGATATTACAAGCAGACAGGCGATCGCATTACGGTCTACTACTCCTCCCTGCGTTCGGTCTGGAAGCGGCACGGGCTTGGGAAGTTGGGTGCGATCGCGTCTGTCGAGGTCGAGAGGCTAGCTCAGCCTACGATTCTTGCCACCGAGATACAGACGGAGTACGAGCAAAGGCAATCGATTCACGCAGCAAAGGAGGCAGAGAAAGAAGCAGCAAAGCAAGAGGGTAGGAATCCGAGAAGCATTGCAGATGTAGAGAAAGTCCTTGAGTCCTCTGGAAATCTGGCTAGGGGTAAATTCAAGGATTTCAAAAGCTCTAGATTTGCTTTGGTATCCTCTGATTTTCTACTATTCGGAGCAAGTCAGATTGCAGTGGCAGAAGGAAGGCGAACCAGTGTCCGAACCATTCAGAGGCACTTGAGCAATCAGTATCGAACACAGCGATTCGTTCCCACTTTGGAGAAAAAGCAGATTTTAGCGATCGCGTCACCTTCAATTAAGGAAGCTCTGAGCGTTGCGAAAAATTGTCGGGACGCCGAGGTGAGGAGGGAGGTGTGTAGGTATCGAGTAATCTTGGGTTGTGTGTTCTATTCTCACTGCAATTTGTATGCTCTGGATTTGGACATTCCTCCTTCCCGGAGTTTGAGGAAGCGGGTAAACCAGTTAGATATGCGACAAAAATAAACAAGCAAGATTGAAAATTCCATCTGCGCAATTCGCGCACTTAGCTCAGCTCGTCGATATATTCTCTTAACTTTCTTTCTGCTTGCCTTGAGTTCTCGAACTCCAATATCCTGCGCTTACTTTCGTCATCAAACTCATTTCTCGGCCTATCCCTAAAAACATAGCCATCACCATCCGGGTAGAACGCTACTACATGCAGTTCCCCAGTTTTTTGGTTGAGTTCGTACAGTAGCTGAGCAAGGCGAGAATTTTCTTTCATGTTGGCAAGTGCGCGATTCGCGCAGATGGAAATGATTGAAGATCCGGGGCAAAACCCAATCCGGCTAAAAAGCCGAATTCAGTAAAAACAAGGGTTTCAGTCATTTATAGTCAATGAGAGCAATGGCCCTTTATCTTTTCCGCCATCACATCATCATCTCCGTTGTTGTAGTCGTTGCCGCTGGAGCAGTAGTTGCAGGCTTGGGAATGTCAGGCGCTTTGGCTCCTGGTTTGACGGGCACAGTGCAAGTCTTCCCAGCTGTTCCAATTGTTCCGTCGTACTGCAATACGACACCAATCTTAGTATTGTCCTTGCCGTTGAGCGTCACCACTCCCGTTTTAGCATCCACAGTTAAGAGTTTTTTGATGTCTGCGTTCGCTTTTAGTAGTGCCTGCACGTCAGCAGACCACTGGGTGATGTTCTCTTTCAAATACTTTTCAGCAGCTGCGATCGCGTCTTTTTGCTGGCGTTCGGTCAGCGGTAATTTAGGCGCTCCTTTGGCGACAGCATCTGCCATCTGTTGCTTGAGCCTCTGCTGCGCCCTCTGCTCCTGCTCTGCTTTGGTCAAGGGTCGGGGTTGCTCTTTAAACGTCAGCGTCAGATCTCTTACATCAGTCGGCTCGCCGTTTGCCACTGCTGTTATCCGATATGAATATTTAATTAAGGACAACGGACCGAGGCTGTAAGACCCCCAGGAAAAGCGCAGTAGAGCCGGCGCAAATCTGCCGTTAATGGGATCGGCTTCAAGTAGTTTCTTCAATCCGTCGAGGAGCGTCCTGACAGATTTTTTGTAGCACCACAGTGAGAACATCATGCCCGGAATCGTGAGCGTTTGCCCACTCGTGTGGGAATACTGGGAAGACGTAACGGTTGTGGCGTGGGTTGCGACTTCGCCGTAGTTGGCAGCGTTCTCGAAGTCAAGGGATTGAGGGTTAATCAAGAATCCCCAAGCGAGCTTTTCTTCCTTGCCTTCTGGCTCGTACTCCAAGAGCAGGGCTTCAATCTGTTGTCCTGCTGATTGGACGGATTGCAGCTTGGCCCAGGCTGTAGCGTTGTAGGGGAAAGGTGCTTGCATAAAAAAAGAGAGGGGTTGTCCCTCCCATTTTCTCTTGGATTGAAAAGGTAGCTAACGCAAGGCAAAGATTACCAAGATTATTAGATTAGATACTCCCGCGCAGTAGAGAAGTCGTAAAGACAGCCGCCGGTTGTAGTAGTATGCGAGCTTCTTTCCTTCCTGCTCCATCAAGTACAGAATACCAGCAATGTTATGCTGCCATTCTTTCAAAGAATCCAGCGATCGCATTATCTAGCTCATTGCAGACCAGATAACACCAAATCTCCCTGTCCTCGCCATTGCACAAGCGCTTTTCACGACGGCGCTGCAATCCGCACTTACTCACCCATTGCCCAAGCTTGACTCGCTTCGAGTGATCGGCACCAACGCGCCCAAAGCCTAACTCTTCCGCTCGCTCCGCTACACCCAACCAACGCTCGTCAGCTGACGCAGGCAAAGCCGTCACGCCAATTAGGTTTAATGCCCAATCGCGCAAGCCTTGAGCGTAGCGGGGATTATCTAGCTCAACGCCTAGCGCTTTAAGTGCGTCGGTTGCCATTGCTAGCTGCTGGGCGGGTGGGAGAACTGGGATGGCTGACTGAATCTGTTGATTCATGGCAACCTTGGCAATGCGCTCGCACTCAATAAAATGTCGGCGAATTTCTTTGCCTTTTTCTGTCCCTGCCATCATACCTAGCGACTTAAAGCAGTCCACGCTTAACAGTATTAAGTCGCTAGGACGACCGCCAACAGAGCTTTTTAACCCCTTGGTTAAAAAGTCCACTCCTTCTTCAAAGTGAACCTTAAGCTTCTTGAGTGCCTTTTGCTTTGTGGCATAACCCAGCCACACCCAAGCGTTATCAAAGTCAATGGGAAACTGCTCGGCTGAGTAATAAAGCTGTTTTGCTAGCTCAAGTGAAAAGACGTTGTTTTGTGTCATGATCGTTTTGCTTTGCTTAATCGCGTGTTGAGTGAAGTGCGATCGCCCTGTGGTTGTCCGACTGCGAGGGCGACTCGCTTTTGAGGTTATCGATCCTGAAGAATTTGCTTCCACTTAATTAATTCATTGAGCGCTTCTTGAATTTTGGCGCTCTGATTCTGTGCGTTGTACTGCATAATAATTTGCTCAATTCGCTCTTGCGATATTTGACCACCTCGATTCCAATCATGCAGGGTATGTCTGTAAGCTAGGTTTCCAGGAAGTGTCCAGCCATTAGCTTTCAGCCAAGCTACATCAAAACTTTCGTTTTCTGGATTAAAATTACCGCTCATCAATTGCTACTCCTTGATTTTGATTTTTCCGTCAGTGACTAGGATTATCCAATCCCGTCCGATCTTGACCGCCCCTTCAATGTCGCCCCGTCTTAGCAGCCGCCTTACATAGCTTTCAGTAAAGTCGAGCATTTCGGTTGCCTCTTGAACGGTGGCGTAAATTCCTTTTAGCTTGAACATGCCTAAATAGTACCTCTAGCGGTACTGTCTGTCAATTGTTATTGATGAAAAATCATCTGCGCGAATCGCGCACTTCCCTTATAAAAATCCCCATCAAAAACCCGCCCCAGGGAAAGAGCGGGAGTCTTAGATGGGTTGCTTTCTACCTAACTGTATCTACTTCAATTTTACTCACCAGTCCCGAAAGCGCGATCGCAATCCCATTCCTCGACTGATCCTCTAATCCCTTGAGGTCGATTCCCTTTTGCTTGAGAAGCTTCTTCAAGGGAGCAACCTTAAGTTCTAGCAGCTGTTCTATCGATGCCATTCCGTGCCCGTTTCCAGTTGGCTCTACAGCCTCCGGCTCAACCGCTACCGCTTCAACCTCCACAGTCTCGACTTCTTCTGCCTCTACCCCTGGCTCCTCAACGACTTCCGGCTCGACGGTGGGGAGTGCGGGTGCTTCGACTCCGGCAGAAGCGATCGCCTCTTGCAAGGCAGCTTCAAACACCTCTACCTGACTGGGGCAGACGGCTTTTATCATTTGGGCGGCTTTCTTCACCATGTCTAAGGCAGCTTCAGCAGCTGATTCTGCTGTTTTCTCAGCCTGCTGTTGCTGGCGCAGGGAGCCGAGCTGTTGGTTGGCAGCCTTAAGTTGGCGTTGCAGGTCTTCGATGTGCTGTTCGGTTTGAGCGATCGCGTTGGCGGTTTGAGCAGTCAATGTGGAGAATAACATTTTGCTGTTCCTTATTTATGTGTCGAGTTGTGGACTGGGGGCTGTGGCGCGAGGGGTGGGTTAGGCTAGCAAGCTCCAGAGATACCAGGCTGTAGCGTTGCAGTAGCAGGCAATCAGGGGAAGCGTTACATCTTCGTAGAGGAGGGATTCGAGCGCTTCCCAGTGACTAACTTCGGGCGATTCGGGGATAGTTGGATCGATTGCGGCTTCCACTAATTCGTCGCAAGTAGTTCTGGCTTTGTGCCCTGCAATAACCGTCAGAGTTACGGCAGCAACCAGGAAGACTGCGATC
>DATNPE010000575.1:0-5634 GCA_036703355.1 Allocoleopsis sp.
ACCTACAGTGCCTACAACCGTTAGAACAGACCAGAAAATGGCTTGCAAGCTCCAACTAATGGGCAAAAAGTGAGCGGTTACAAAGATGGCGATCGAGATGACACCCCAGAGAATACAAGCTTGGTCGATGCGCGTATAAAAGGTCGAAACAATGGTCTGCTCTCCAACCTGCCAATGAATTCGCCACAGTCCTGGCAAATCCTCGATCGCAAAAGCCGATTCTTTCAACCTTAATAACGGAATATCAAAATTAAAAAAATTGAAATTAATTTGCCCAACTAAGTTCATTGACTTCAATAAGGTGATTGAAAAATAAAAACGATGTCGTTCCGGAAATGGGAACGATACGATCATCTCTCCTCACGTATCGCCTTAAATCTATCGGTAGAGGCGGTTTAATTGATTTTAGAGTCTGCCAACGGAAGTAGCTAAAGTTATTAGCTTTTACTTTAGATTATGACTGCGATCGCCAAATTTAGCTTGCCTCAAGCTAAAGAGTAGTAGCTTACGCTGCCTGAACCCAAGAAACTGTATCTGTTTTTACGCTCAATTTTTATTGAGTCTTGACTTTTGAAAAAAGCTCAATGTTTTGATACAAATTTAACAAATATTTCGAAGTACTCATTATTAACCTCGCTAAAAGTAGCTTAGTCATCAACCCAGCACTGAAATTTTGTGTAATAAAAAACTTAAAGCTCCAGTTCCCAAAGGGACTGTCAAGTTATCAATGCCAAACTTGGAGAAAGCTTCTAATCCCGCAGCAATCGTCGCGATCGCCAAAGGAATGCACCAAGTCTGCCAAGTATTCCCCTGAACTGCAAACAGAATCGCGCTGCTGACCACATAGCTCACACCTGCCATCGTCAATGAGCCTTCCCAACTCTTCTGCATATCCCACAGCTTGTAAGGATGGCGACCAAAGCGGCGACCCACCAATGCAGCCAACCCATCTCCCCAGGTCATGACCAAGATGCCAAGCACGGCATACTGGGGCTGCTGCATCGGCCAGAACCAAGCAATCAGCACTCCAATGCTGACGGCGTAAAAGAAAGTGCCCCAACTTTTACGACCCACACTGTTCATGCTGGCTAAGATGGGGACGTAATAGGAAACAAAGGCCAACATGCTAGCGAGCACAGCAGCTGTAATTCCCATCCAGGCAGGAATTTGCAGCCACCAGGCCAGCAAAATGACATTGCCCACACCAATATGCACAACTTTCCGCACTAGCTCTGGGTCGGTTTGGGTGTAGCGACCCAACCACTCTGCCAAGAGCACGACACAGCCGAGCCAAGCTGCAACAACACTCAACTGAACCCAAAAGCTGGGTGGAGAAATAAGGCCGAGGACTTCAGTCAGCAAAGCGAGAACACAAGATAGGGGTTATTTTTCACTTTATTAGATCTTGATTGGATCTTGGCTTAATCTCGCCTGCCATCTTGGAGAGAGCGATCGCCGATTGCATCCTCAGCGACGGCTCTGGTTCAAGTTCTGTATACTAAATTTTAAGTTTTCTTGATTTTTTACATACCTAGTTAGTCTCCTTCAAACCTCCTTGAAGGCGTTTTTAAGTCACGGAAGAGAATATGAAAGTCGCGATCGCAGGTGCAACAGGTTTTGTCGGCAGTCGTTTAGTCGAGCGGTTACAGGCAGAAGGCCATCAGATTGTGGTGTTCAGCCGTAGTCGTGAGCGAGCCGAACGGTTGTTTCCTCGCAGCGTTTTCTCCAATGTCGAGATTGTCCCCTACAACCCAACGATGCCCGGTGATTGGCAGCAGGCAATTGCAGGTTGTGATGGCGTGGTGAATTTGGCAGGAGAAGCGATCGCGGACGGCAGATGGACTGAAGCCCGGAAGCAAGAAATTTTGAGCAGTCGCCAACTCGCCACCCAGAATATTGTGGCGGCCATCAACCAAGCCAACCCCAAACCTGCGGTGCTAGTCAGTGCTTCGGCAGTTGGCTATTACGGCACCAGTGAAACGGCTACTTTTGACGAAACCAGCGCAGCAAGCCAGGATTTTTTGGGGCAAGTTTGCCAAACCTGGGAAGCGGAAGCGCAGAAGGTCAAGGATAGTGGCACTCGTTTAGTGATCGTGCGGATTGGCATTGTCTTAGGCATGGGTGGTGCACTCGCTAAGATGCTACCGCCGTTTAAACTGTTTGCAGGCGGCCCCATTGGCAGTGGGCGGCAATGGTTTTCCTGGATTCATCGGGAAGATTTGGTGAACCTGATTCTGCAAGCTCTGACCCAGTCCAACATGCAGGGCGTCTATAACGGCACCGCTCCCAACCCGGTTCGTATGGGTGAGTTTTGCCAAGCCTTGGGCGAGGTGCTGAATCGGCCTTCCTGGTTGCCAGTCCCGGATTTTGCCTTAGAAGCGTTGCTGGGAGATGGCGCGAAGGTGGTCCTAGAAGGTCAGCAGGTGTTACCAAAGCACACGCTGGCCAATGGTTTCCAATACCAATACCCCACCGTCAAGCAAGCACTCTCAGAAATTTTAGCGGCTAGCTAAGTCTCAGGATTGGCAAGGCGGATAGGCGTAATCATGGAGGACGGCGATCGCGCCTCATCGGCTCACCCCTATCCTGGAGCAACCTTGTAGTATGTGAGATGGAGCTTGTTCTGGGTGAGAATGCCGCTTGCTCTGATGCTGGCTAACCCAGTTTAATAAGTGTCTCTCCTCGCGATCGCACCTAGAGTTTTATGACCGCCACCACTGACTTTCTCGGCCATCTCAACCCTTCGCAAAGACAAGCCGTTGAACATTACTGCGGGCCGCTGTTGGTGGTGGCAGGAGCAGGATCAGGCAAGACCCGCGCCTTGACCTACCGCATCGCCAATTTGGTGCTGACCCACCGCGTAGACCCAGAAAACATTCTGGCGGTGACGTTTACCAATAAAGCCGCCAAGGAGATGAAGGAGCGGATTGAGCGCTTGTTTGCCGAGCGGCAAGCATTGGATGAATTTAGCAAACCGTTTCATTTGCTCGCGCCCTACGAACAGAAGCAATTGCGATCGCGCGTTTACAAAGGCATCACCAAAGAACTGTGGATTGGCACCTTCCACGCCCTCTGCTGCCGCATTTTGCGGTTTGACATTGATAAATATCAAGACAGTAATGGTCGCCAGTGGACGAAAAACTTCTCGATTTTTGATGAATCCGACGCGCAAAGCTTGGTCAAGGATATTGTCCAAAATAAGTTGAATTTGGATGACAAGAAGTTCGACCCGCGATCGGTGCGCTACGCCATCAGCAACGCCAAAAACGAGGGTTTGTCGCCACAAGACCTGGAGCAACAGCAACCCAACTTTAGAGGCCGTGTCATCGCCAACGTTTATAGCTGTTACCAAGATGCCCTAGCCGCCAACAACGCCCTAGATTTTGACGACCTGATTTTGCTGCCTGTACAACTGTTTAAGCAGAATGAGCAGGTCTTGGCTTACTGGCACAAGCGATTCCGCCACATTCTGGTGGATGAGTACCAAGACACCAACCGCACCCAGTACGATTTAGTGCGGTTACTCGTCACTAATGGCGAAGACTCGCGCACCTTTAAGAGCTGGGATTATCGTTCGATTTTTGTGGTGGGAGATGCCGACCAGTCGATCTACTCCTTCCGCAAAGCGGACTTCAAGATTTTGATGGGCTTTCAGGATGACTTTGGCGATCGCCTCCCCGATGACGACACCCGGACGATGGTGAAGCTAGAGGAGAATTACCGCTCGACTGAAAATATTCTGCAAGCCGCCAATGAGCTAATTGAAAACAACACCGAGCGCATCGACAAAATTCTCAAACCTACCCGTGGCAGCGGGGAAGCCATCTTTTGCCATCGCGCCGATGATGAAACTGCTGAAGCTGATTTTGTGATCCAACAAATCCGCACCTTAGAGCGCCAGAACCCCGAACTCAACTGGGGCTGTTTTGCCATTCTCTACCGCACCAATG
The DNA here is from genome assembly GCA_036703355.1 of Allocoleopsis sp. Lineage (GTDB taxonomy): Bacteria > Cyanobacteriota > Cyanobacteriia > FACHB-46 > FACHB-46 > Trichocoleus. The sequence goes on from DATNPE010000575.1 coordinate 3,951, forward strand.
CTCAGTCTCGCGCCTTTGAAGAATCGCTGGTGCGTTGGGGTGTGCCCTATAAAGTGGTAGGTGGCCTGAAGTTCTACGATCGCAGAGAAATTAAAGATGTGCTGGCTTACCTGAGAGCGATCGCCAATCCCGCAGACACCTTGAGTTTGCTGCGCGTGATCAATACCCCCCGACGCGGTGTGGGCAAGGCCACCATTGACTCCCTCACCAATGCCGCCCAACAACTGGGTGTGCCACTCTGGGACATTTTGCAGGACGACACCTCAGTCAAAACCTTGGCAGGACGCTCGTCTAAAGGTGTGCTCAACTTTGCCAACATCATCCAAACTTGGCAAGAAAAACTAGAAACCATTCCCGCCACAGAGATTGTTCAAGGCGTGTTAGAAGACTCTGGTTACATCCAAGACTTACAGAACCAGGGCACCGATGAAGCGCTCGATCGCATCCAGAACGTCCAAGAGCTTTATAACGCGGTACAGCAATTTGAGGAAGACAGTGAAGACAAAAGCTTGTCAGGCTTCTTAGCTAGCGCTTCCCTCGCCTCGGACCTGGATGATCTGAAAGAGGATGACGCTCGCGTTTCCTTGATGACACTGCACTCCTCTAAAGGCTTAGAGTTTCCGGTGGTGTTTCTGGTGGGCTTGGAGCAAGGCTTGTTCCCCAACTTCCGATCGCTGGAAGACCCCACGGCTCTAGAGGAAGAACGGCGGCTTTGCTACGTTGGCATTACCCGCGCCCAAGAGCGATTGTTTATTAGCCATGCTCGTGAACGTCGCCTCTACGGTTCCCGCGAACCTGCCAGTCCTTCACTGTTTCTAGCTGAGTTACCCAGAGAATTGCTGACCAGTAACGTCTCTGCGGCCATTCCCACCCGGATGACACAAGGCATCGCTGCTGCTAAGCGCCAAGGTGCTGCTGTCGCTTCTGCTCGGCCCAACAGCCACGAAAATGATTGGAGTGTGGGCGATCGCATTGTCCACAAAGCCTTTGGGGTGGGTCAAGTTACCCATATCTTTGGCAAAGCGGACAAAATTTGTCTCGCCATTAAGTTTCCAGGTCTAGGTCAGAAAATTATTGACCCTAAAATTACGGTGTTGCAGCGGGTAGAATAACCCAATTTTAGTGGTGCTGCTGCTATCAACTCAGGGAAATCTCTATATTAGGAATACCTACTATGTTTTAGAGGATACCCGTGCTCGACCCGTTTCAGGCGGATGATGCAGCAAAGACACGAGAGCAGCTCATTCAGGAACTGGCGGAGTTGCGTCAACAGTTGGCTGCTCAACAAGTGTCCTCAAGCCTATTCTCTCAACCATTGCTACTAGAGAGCTTTTGGGCATTTACCACTCACCTAGATGTAGCCTTTTGGATCAGCTCGGTAGAGCACTTTCAAGTGAGCTACGTTAGCCCTAGTTATGAACAAATTTGGGGCCGAACCTGTGCCAGCTTGTATGAGCAGCCTTGGTCGATGCTGGAGGCTGTGTATGAAAGCGATCGCCAGTCTCTACAGAACGTCCTAGAGCAGGCAAACGATTGCAACTTTGACCTAGAACATCGGATTCTGCATACAGATGGGTCCCAACGGTGGATTCGGCATCAAGGTTTGCCAATTAGCGATGCCTCCGGGCAGGTAGTGGCGAGGGCAGGAATCGCTCAAGACATCACCGAAAAAAAGCATGACAAG
>DATNPE010000576.1:0-2720 GCA_036703355.1 Allocoleopsis sp.
GGGTTCCCATTCGGTACCAAGAAGCTGTCTCTGGGTTTGTCGTGGCTGAAATTGATCCAGAGCGGGGGCTAGGTCCATTGCTGCGATCGCATATGACCACCCAAGGACTCCAAGTCACCTTAGTCGATCGCGAGGGTACAGTAGTTGTCAGCACTGATGCCAGTCGAGTGGCGATGTTCCATTTCGATCGCCAACAGCAAGGAGACGTGCAAAGCGTTGACCCCAAAACCTATCATTGGTTTCCCCGATTGGGCAGTCCCTTGGTCATGGTACGGTGGAGCAATTCTTTCTTTGTGCAAGAAACCGCGATCGCTCCTCCAGTGCCTTGGACCTTAATTGTCGAGCTACCTGCCAAGCCTCAGGTTCGCCTGATCGAACAAGTTCACACCAAAAACCTGACCATTTTGCTCCTCATTTCAGGGACAGGCTTATTCTTTGCCCACTTGATTAGTCGCCGTTTACTCAATCCCCTCTCCCAACTCACCCAGGTGACAACGAATCTGCCCGACAAGTTGCTAGAGAGCCAATGGATTAACTGGCCGCGTAGCGCTGTCACCGAGTTAGATTCCCTGGTGCGTAACTTTCAATCAATGGCCAACAGCCTGAACCAGAAGTTTGGCGAAATTAAAAGCGCCAATGAAATGCTAGAACAGCGTGTGCAAGAGCGGACACAACTCCTTTCGATGACCAATGCCGAACTAGCCGCAGAAGTAAATGAACGGCGCAGAGCCGAAAAAGAACTAGAAAACCTCGTGACCAAGCTGGAGCAAAGTAACCGGGAATTGCAAGACTTTGCTTCTGTTGCCTCTCACGACCTCCAAGAACCCCTCCGCAAAATTCAAGCCTTTGGCGATCGCTTAAAGCTGAAGTGTGCCGATACGCTGCCGCCGGAAGGCAAAGACTATCTAGAGCGGATGCAAAATGCCGCTCAGCGGATGCAAACTCTGATCAATGATTTGCTGGCCTTCTCCCGAGTTACCACCAAAGCTCAGCCTTTTGTGGCTGTCAACCTGGAAACGATTGTCCAAGAAGTTTTGGCAGATATTGAAGTGCAGATCCAGCGAGTTAGCGGATGCATTGAAGCTGACTGTTTACCGACGATTGAAGCTGACCCCTTACAGATGCGGCAACTGTTTCAAAACCTGATTAGTAATGCTCTAAAGTTTCATCAAAGCGATCGCCACCCTCTAGTCAAGATCTCGGCTCAAATTCTAGAGGCTCCTGGACTACCAACCCAGGCATCTAGCCGTCAGCTCTGCCAAATTTATGTAGAGGATAATGGCATTGGCTTTGATGAAAAATATCTCGATCGCATCTTCACAGTCTTTCAACGCCTGCACAGTCGTAGCGATTACGAAGGGACGGGTGTGGGACTAGCGATTTGTCGCAAAATTGCCGAACGCCACCGAGGCAGCATCACAGCCAAAAGCACCCCTGGTCAAGGCACCACGTTTATTGTCACCCTTCCCATTCAACAAACTCTATGACGCACAGCTCTAGCAAACACTCTGGTAAACCGATCACGATTTTGATGGCCGATGATGACGAAGACGATCGGATGCTGGCGCAAGAAGCCCTGGAAGAATGCAGACTGGCCAATGATTTACATTTCGTGGTAGATGGGGAAGAATTGCTGGACTATCTCTATCATCGCGGCAAGTTTACAGCCCCTTGTCAATCACCTCGCCCCGGATTGATCTTGCTAGACCTCAACATGCCTCGCAAAGATGGCCGAGAAGCACTCCAAGAAATAAAGGCCGATGCCGATCTACGCCAAATTCCGATTGTTGTCCTCACCACATCCCAAGCTGAGGAAGACATTTATCGTACCTATGATCTAGGAGCCAACTCCTACATCACCAAACCTGTCACCTTTGAGTCACTCGTAGAAGTGATGAAGATTTTAGGCCGCTATTGGTTTGAAATTGTCGAGTTGCCATCCGAAGACCTGGCCAACTAAACCGAGGGAAACTTCGGGACTGCCTCCTGGTTCACTGTCAGGGCTTCTGGATTCACCGCAGGCAATGCCAAATGTGATGGCTGCGTTAGCGGTGTATCGCTATTTGCCACAGCTTCTAGCTCGGATGTCAGAGAGTCACAGCTTTCATACCACTGCTGCTCTGTGTGAATTAATTTCTCTACCACTGTTTCCGTTAACGGCTGGAAGAAGAAATAGCCCTGACCGTACTCACACTCCAAGTTCCGCAGTTGTGTCAACTGTTCCGCTGTTTCTACGCCTTCAGCGGTGACGTACATTCCTAGATTGTGGGCTAACGTGACGATCGCCCGGACAATTTCGGCGCTTTCATCATCCACGGCCATACGCTTGATAAACGAGCGATCGATCTTGAGCTGATCAATGGGGAAGCGATGCAGATAACTCAGCGACGAATAACCTGTGCCGAAGTCATCAATATGCAGTTGCACGCCCAGCGCTTTTAGCTTCAGCAGCATTTTGGCAGCAGATTCAGCATTCTCCATCATCACGCTTTCGGTGATTTCTAGCTTGAGGCTGCGAGCATCAAGAGAAGTCGCTTGCAAAATCCGCTCAATTTGCTCAATCAAATCGGGCTGCGAGAATTGCTTGCCAGAGAGATTCACACTAATGGTGAGGGGGAAGTTGGCCGAAAACTGCTGTTGCCACTTGTACGTTTGTTGGCAAGCTTCCCGCAGCACCCACAGTCCAATCTGCACAATCAGTCCTGTTTCTTCCGCCACCG
>DATNPE010000577.1:0-13489 GCA_036703355.1 Allocoleopsis sp.
GGTGGTAACTTGCCGGATAAAGTGATGTATTCAAGCACAGGTGAACTCCAGTTCAAAACTTTTTTCGTAGGGATTTGCAATCTGCTTAGCCACCCCATTCTTCCCAAAAGTGTGATTTAAACAACAAATTTGATTCTTGCCGCCTCAGATGGAACGGCTTCTCCTTCTATCGTAGTTTTGTAGGAGGGGTGAAAGGCATCTGAGGATACAGCGCTCACAACTCTTCACGCTGACAATCCTTCGGACTGCGATGCGTCAGGGTGGGTAGAAATAAACGCTTGGGCAAGGAAGCGTGGCAACCGCGCCGTTGGTTCACCAGTTGGGTAATGCCAAAGTCTACTGCTACTGACATCAGGGCATAAGCTTCATCAGCACTCATATTTCGCTTCGTTTGCAAGAAGCTTAACATTTGTTCGGCGCACTGGCTGGCAGCTTGGTTGAGGTCGTCATGAAACCCATGAGTAATCCAATGGGACTCCGTTTCTAAAAGCGGGCTGGTGACTGGAAAGTCCTTGAGTAACGAGATTTGCAGCCAAGCATTCATCGACGCTTCGATCGCGGTTCCAGAAATTTCTCCATCGCCTTGCCCCATATGTGGATCGCCGACAAAGAAGTTCGCGCCAGGGACAAACACTGGATAGTAAATGGTGGCTCCTGCTCCCATGCGCCAGTTGTCAATGTTGCCGCCAAAGGGTCCGGGGGGAATGCTACTGAGGCGATCGCTCTGGACAGGAGCCACTCCCATGATGCCGAAGTGCGGTCGCAGAGGAATCGCAACCTGGGTTTTAATGGATTCCCGCACCGCGTCCTGGGCAGGCACCATCAATCCGGGTTGATTGTACAAAGGTCGTGATTGGAAATCGTAGGCGAAGGTAGGTTGAGCCAGTCCTGATTCGACATCTAACCTGTAGATGGTAATGCGCTCTTTTTTGAAGTGGTTGTAGAGGTAGCCCCAATGGGCTGCAATGTTGGCACCGTAAAGTAGGCGAGGCGTGGTTTTAAGAATTCTGACGACTAGCGTGTCTCCAGGCTCAGCCCCCCTCACCGCGATCGGTCCCGTCATAATGTGCATACCAGGTCCGCGATCGCTTACCTGTTCGTACACAGCTTGCACCCCAGAATCCATCATTAAGTCGGGTGCACCTCCTGCTTGGTGAGTCAAAGCTTCGATATAAACAATGTCACCTGAGTTAATGGTTAGGACAGGAGGTAGGGATCGATCAAAAAAGCCCCAGAAACAAGTTTTTGGTGTTGCCTTAAGCACATGTAGATTCCCTGCATCACTTAAGGTTTCAGCTACCGATAAGGTGTCAAGCTTGGCTGCTTCCGGATCACGCCTCCATTTCATTGCATAACCAGATAAATCCTGATCGGGGTCATGTTGATGTTCTGCCATTCTTCCACCCTGCCCAAATCATCCTTTGATTCAGCGTTCATCCTGCCTTGATGATAGAGGTAAGGATTGGAACGCGCAGTCTCTTGATGACCATTTTTAACAGCTACTCCTAAACAATTAAAGTCACTTGATTCACAAAAATCTTGATAAAAATTCTAAAAACACAAACTATGACTTTGCTTGACTCTGATTTGAAATCAAGTTAGTTTGTCCCAAATAGGTGAATCAAATCTTGAGGTTGCCTATTTTAAACAAAACAATTCTTCGAGAAGCTGTAAAAAATATCAGGCGGTGAAAATGCTAAAATCGTTGATCAAACGGTATCAATCTGGCTTATTATTTCTACTATTTTTGGTATCTTTGTGTTTGCCGATCGCTTGCACTCCTCAATCAGAGACACAATCTACCAGTAATCAATCAAGTCTGCAAACTTTGACTGTGGGCGTTCCACCGTGGCCAGGGTTTGCGGCTCAATATGTGGCAACAGACTTAAACTTATTTAAGGCGGAAGGCGTTGAGGTCAAAGAGGTTTTCTTCCCAACTCAAAGTGATCCCAATACAGCTTTGCTAGCGAATAAAGTAGATTTAGCTTTGACGGGAGTGCCCGATCTAATCCCACTGGCTCAGCGTGATCCTTCTACTAAGCTGTTAATGCTGTTTGATTACTCAAATGGTTCTGATGGCATCATTGGGCGCAATATTAATCAGCCATCGGACCTAAAAGGCAAAACCGTCGCACGAGAAAATTTGTTATTTGAAGTTCTACTTTTGCGCCGTTACCTGGAACAAGGTGGTTTAACTGAGAAAGATATCAAAATTGTGGATACTTCGGCAGCGAATGCAGCTGCTTCTTTTGCGGCGAAAAAGGTGGATGTTGCGGTTACGTACGATCCTTGGATGACAAAAGCTGCTGAGCAAGGGGGCGGTAAAATTCTATTTACGAGCAAAGGCACCAATATTATTCCAGATGGTTTGATTGCCAAAGAAAAAGTCATTCAGGATAAAAAAGCTGAAATTTTAGCTTACATGCGGGCGATCGATAAAGCCGTCAAGCTAGTAGAGCAAAAAGACGAAAAGGCGATCGCCATTGTCGCTAAGCGGTTGAATGTGACCCCTACGGAAGCCGTGGAGCAAGTGGGAGGTGTGGAGCTATTTGGCATTGAAGACAACAAAACGATTGTCTTTAACCCGCAGCATCCGAGGAATATCTTTGATAGCCTCAAGTTTGCCGCCCAGACCGCAAAGGATATTAACCTGACACCCACCGTGGTTGATGTGAATAAAATCTATGATGATTCGCTGATTAAATCATTGTAGTTAAACCGTAAGAAACCGTAGGGTGTGTTCCTAGGAACGCACCATTCTTTTTTAATGTGCAATGCTGATGCTAATACAGCTACAAAAAATCACTCTTAGCTACCTAGTGATTGGGCTCGATCGCCCACGGTACTAATACTCTAAAAAGCAACTTGAAGCTAAAGTCAATCAGGAGGCCAATGAAGCCAATTACAATAATGCCGACAAAAATAGCATCCGTTTGATAAGCTCTTTGGGCCATTAAAATTCGGTATCCTAAGCCTGAACTGGCTGCAATTAGCTCAGCAATGACAACAAAATTCCAGGCAGTCGCAATATTGATTCTTAAGGTGTCGATAATATTAGGCAAAGTGGCTGGGAAAATAATATCGAAGAAAACATCTTTTTCCTTGGCTCCTAATGTGTAACTGACTTTGATTAGATCATTAGGAATAAACTTGACAGCATCAGCAATCATTAACACGTTATAAAAGAAAGTGCCAAGAAAAATAATGGCAATTTTGGCAGACTCGTCAATGCCAATCCATAAAATAATTAATGGAATAAAAGCAGCCGTTGGCATGTAGCGTAATAAGCCTAAAATTGGCTCTAATAACCCTTCAATACTTTTGAAGGTACCAATTAACAATCCTAAAGGAATACTGAGGATTGCTGATGCGAGAAATCCCCAGATTACTCTAGATAAACTAGCAATTAAATCTGATATTAATTCTCCACTTTGTAGGGAAGCATAACCTCGTAGCATGACTGCCATCGGGCTTGGTAGAAACTGGCTGTCTACTAGTCCGCTCCCAGTTAGCAGTGTCCAGGCTAGCAAAGGGAGCGAAATCGATAGAACCACCATCAAAGAGTACAGCCGTTTAGAAAGATGACTCCGGATCTTCCAAAGGCTACTCCAAGTCTTCAGTAGCTTTTTAGGCATGATTTGTTTAAGCTTTGATTACAAGTTTGCTTGATTTTAGTTGGCTTGGTCCTGATTGATCAGTGCTCTTGGGGCAGCGATCGCTGACTTGCCTATTTTAGAAACCTAGGTTCAAGACTACCTTTGTGGGTCTGTTATGCCTAGATTGCCCAAGGGCATGATGAAGATAGATGATTCAGGGTACTACCGTCGCTTCAATTCCCGCTCACCTAGTGCAAGCTAGCAATGGCACAGTCTATAAAATCTTCTGATTCCAGTGCTCAATCCATTTCCAATCCTGATTCCCATCCCGATGGCTTGGCGGCTCGCACGCAGCAACCCAAACTAGAAGTTCGCAACTTAGGCAAGGCTTTTCGGAGTCAGAAGCAGTCGCTGATTGTCCTAGAAGATATTAGCCTCCATGTTTACCCCAACGAGTTTGTCTCTATTGTGGGTAAGTCGGGTTGTGGCAAGTCAACGCTGCTGAATATCATTGCAGGGCTGCTTCCCGCAACCACAGGGCAGGTGCTCATGGACGGGACATCGGTGCAAGGCTCAGGGCGCGATCGCGGTTTGGTGTTTCAGAACTACACCCTGTTTCCTTGGCTAACGGTGGCGCAAAACATTGGTTATGGGCTGAAGCTGCAACGTCTACCGAAGCGGGAGCAAGCGCAACGGATCGCCTATTACTTAGAGGTGGTGGGACTCACTCAGTTTGCCAATGCCTATCCTAAGCAATTGTCAGGGGGAATGAAGCAGCGCGTAGCGATCGCACGGGCTCTAGCCAACGAGCCAGATGTATTGCTGATGGATGAGCCGTTTGGGGCCTTAGATACGCAAACCAGAGAGCAGATGCAGCAGTTCATTCTCAATCTCTGGGAGCAAACCCATGTCACCGTGCTCATGATTACCCATGATGTCGAAGAAGCAATTTTTCTGTCTCAAAGAATTTATGTCATGAGTGCTCATCCAGGGCAGATCAAGGCAGAAATTGACATCAATTTCTCAGCGCCACGGGATATGGAACTGAAGCTAACGCCGGAATTTTTGCAAATTAAACGGCACGTAGTCCATACGCTCCGCGATCGCAGTTAGTCTCAGATTTGTCAGCAGTCTGGTTGAAGAGAATTGTTCAATGAGTCCTTTAGATGGCACGGTTCGAGTTGGAATTTTGCACTCTTTAAGTGGGCCACTCGCCATTAGTGAATCGTCTCTGAAAGATGCTGCCTTGATGGCGATCGCAGAGATTAACCAGGCAGGGGGCGTATTGGGTCGAGCGATCGTACCCGTGATTGAGGATGGAGCTTCTGACCCCTATGTATTTGAGCAAAAGGCTAAGCAGCTGCTGCAGCAAGAACAAGTCGCCACGATCTTTGGCGGTTGGTCTTCTGCTGGACGCAAGTTGGTTTTACCTATCTTAGAAGAATTTAACTGCTTGCTCTGGTATCCGGTGCAGTACGAAGGACTAGAGTGCTCTCAGTATGTCTTTTACACCGGAGCTTGCCCCAACCAGCAAGTTGAGCCTGCCGTTAATTGGTTGTGGCAGCAGCAACGGCAGCGGTTTTATCTCTTGGGAATGGATTATGTTTTCCCTAGAGTAGCCAACAAAATCATTAAAGCGCGACTGAAACAACTGGGCGGCACGATTGTAGGCGAGGCTTATCCCGCTCTGGAAACCACAGACTTTCGCACCATTATTCAGCACATTCAAGCGGCTCGGCCCGATGTGGTGTTCAGTACGCTCAACGGCAATGGCAATGTGAGTTTTTACCAGCAGTACCGTGAGGCTGGCATTACCGCAGCCGAAATCCCCATCATGGCCGTGAGCTTGGCTGAGGATGAGCTGCAACGTTTACCACCGGAGGCAATGGCGGGACATTACGCCACCTGGAGCTATTTCCAAAGCATTGATACGCCCATCAATCAAGCCTTTGTGCAACGATTCCAAGCCTTGTATGGAGGCGATCGCGTCACTAGTGATCCCATTGAGGCGGCTTACAGCCAGGTGTATTTGTGGAAGCAAGCGGTAGAAACAGCTCAATCTTTTGAGACTGACCGCGTGCGCTGTGCTGCCTACGGCCAAACCTTTGCTGCGCCCAGTGGCTTGATTCAAATTGAACCCAACCACCACCTTTGGAAGCGCTATCGCATTGGGGAGATTCTGCCGACCGGGCAATTTCAACCGTTGTTTGTGTCGGAGCGATCGCTGAAACCTCAGCCTTGGTTTGGGGTAGATGACGCTAAGCTGACCGATGCGGGCTTGATTATTGATTTGCTAGCAGAAGTGCCGCAAGCGATTCAGTACAGTTGTCAGCTAGAGCGCAAATCGCGCGAGTTGGAAGTGGCAATGGCGGAACTGGTGCAAACCAATCAGGATCTGCAACAAGCCAAAAATCAGCTGTTGGCGTTGGCGGAGCGGGAGGAACTGCTAAAGCGTCGCCTTTCGATTCAAATCCGCAATACCTTGGATCTGGATACGATTGTGCGAACTGCTGTCCATGAAATTCATCATTTGTTTCAAATCGATCGCTGTGAATTTCTTTGGTACAGCAATGTGGAAGAGAAGACCCACTTTGAGCTAGCCCATGCCGTTTCCGCGCCTTATCTTGCCGATCGCTTGGCGCAACAGTCAGCGGTAGCTGTCGAAGTTTTAGGGGAAACGCTGCTGAAACTCAGTCCTTTGTGGATCGACGACATTGCCACAGCTCCCCAACTTGATAGCAAAAGCCGCGAATCTCTAGCTGCTTTGGGTTTAGTGTCGCTACTCGCGATCGCCATCTATACCAATTCTGGACAAACAGGCGCGATCATTTGTGAACACTACGGCAATGCTCGCCTTTGGAGTAGTGATGAAGTCGAGCTGCTGCAAGATGTAGCGGATCAGTTGGCGATCGCCATTGACCAAGCTGAACTCTATGCCCAAAGTCGAGCCACTGCAGCGGCGGCCCAAGCCCAAGCTCAGCGCCTCACTCAAGCTCTGGCAGAACTCCGAACCACCCAAACTCAACTGATTCAAACGGAGAAAATGTCCAGTTTGGGGCAGTTGGTCGCGGGAGTGGCCCATGAAATCAACAACCCCGTGAACTTTATCTACGGCAATCTGAATTACGCCAACGAATACACTCAAGACTTGTTGGAATTGGTGCGGCTCTACCAAAAACACTACCCTGACCCTAACCCGGAGATTCAGCAGTATCGTCAAGCCAATGATTTTGACTTTCTGATCGAGGATTTGCCGAAAATGCTGGCTTCCATGAAAGTTGGAGCCGATCGGATTCGCCAAATTGTCTTGTCGCTGCGAAATTTTTCTCGGCTAGACGAAGCCGAAATGAAGCCCGTCAACATCCACGAAGGTATTGATAGCACTTTACTGATTTTGCAAAATCGCCTCAAGGCTCGACCGGGTTTCCGCAGCATTGAGGTGATCAAGCAATATGGCGACTTACCCAAAGTTGAGTGCTACGCCGGACAACTGAACCAAGTGTTCATGAATATTCTCAGCAATGCCATTGATGCGCTCGATAGCCAAGCTGAAACCGCGATCGCCCAGGGGCTAGAAGCTCCGATTCACACCATTACGATTTGTACCGAGGTGCGGCATCCAGAGCGAGTGACGGTGCGAATTCGAGACAACGGCCCTGGCATGACGCCTTTGGTGGCTCAGCGCTTGTTCGACCCATTTTTTACGACAAAGCCAGTGGGTCAAGGCACCGGATTAGGGTTATCTATCAGCTATCAAATTATTGTTGAGAAACATCGGGGTACTCTACGGTGTAACTCTCAACCCGGTGAAGGGGCAGAGTTTTGGATTGAAATTCCAGTGCAATCCCATGCCGCTTTAGTCAGCAGTTCATCTAGCACTGCTAAGGCTGAGCTATAACCGTTGCTTAGCGAAAAATTACTAACCGAATCTCGCTCCGATCCACGGATCTGGAGAGGAGTTGATTAAGATATGCTGATTAAAAGCTGATCATTGTGTCAAACTCGTGTCTTAACCTCTAGCTCAAAAGTTTTAGATTCTACTTTAGTTAATTCATTCAATTCCTCAATACCCAATTATTTGTGTGCAGTTAAAGTCATGCTGCATTGATCAGCGCTCAGTGTTTCTCATGGCTGAGTCTGGAAGTTTAGCCGTGAAACTCCTCTGAGTTACCTTTCAGGGATTTTAAGCTGGTAAATGGTGGGTCTATGACGCTCAAACATACTGGATGCCAAAGTTGAATTCAAAAGTTGACCCAGTTAGGTGGCTCATTCGTTTGAACAAACCTAAAAATGTTTAGTTTTCCAGCTTCAGCCGTACGTCGGACTTTGCCTGGTGCAACCTTTGGCCAGCTATGCGACCTTCTGAAACAAACCGCTGTGGCGATCGCGTCTCAGGCAAGTGTGACTGTGCTAACCGAGGCAATTCTGCCGACTCTGAATCTGCCGACTCTGAAACAGTCGACCGATCTAGAAGCAGCCAGATTTGTGGTGCTGGTGGCAGAGCCTTTTAGTGCGTTGCTGCTAGCGGAGGCGGCTGGATCTGCCGGGAACCACGGATTGCCAGCCGATCATTGGGAACTCAGCTTAACGTTTGATCCAGAAGCGATCGCCGCTTTCCTGACTCAGATCAACACTTTAGCCAACGCTCATTCCGATATTGCCCAAAGTATTGCGAAATTGCAGAGTCAGCTCAGACCCAATGATGCGACGTGGCAGAGTGAGTTTACGTTGCAACTGGTCGAAAAGTTGGCGATCGCAGCGGAAATGCCGCCACAACGAGACGAAAGCTATGCTGCGGTATCGGTTTGCCAGCCAGTCGAAGAAGCATTGCGCCAGCAAGTTGAGCAAGAGCACCTCCTCAATCAGGTCATTACTCAAGTTCGGCAAAGCTTAGAACTGCCAACCATTCTGGAAACAGCGGTACAGCAAGTGCGGCACTTTTTGCAAGCTGACCGCCTAATCATTTATCAGTTTGATGCCCACTTAACCTCGGTTAGCTCCAATCCCAGCACCCCAATGAGCGCTGAGCACTTACAAAAGTTGCAACTCGGCTATGGGTGTATTACCTATGAAGCACGAGCCTCAGCCGAGATTCCTTCTGTTTTGCATGTGGTAGAAGAAGAAAACTGCTTTGTCGGCATCCCCAACTGCCAGGAGAAATATTGTCAGGGGCAGACATTAGTGGTCAACGATGTGGCATCGACCTACGCCCTATCTCCCTGTTTGCTGGATCTATTACAGCGTCATCAAATTGTTGCTAAGTTAGTCGCTCCGATTGTGGTGCAAGGCAACTTGTGGGGCTTGCTGATTGCTCATCAATGTTTTGCGCCGAGGCAATGGCAGGACAGCGAAAGAAACTTTTTGCAACAGATTGCTGAGCATTTGGCGATCGCGATTGACCAAGCCCAACTCTATGCTCAGTTACAACAACAAAAAGAAACGCTAGAGGAGCGAGTAATTGCCCGGACGCAAGAACTGCATGACGCTTTAGCAGTAGCCCAATCTGCTAGTCGTGTCAGAAGCGACTTTTTGGCGACGATGAGCCACGAACTACGAACCCCACTGACCTGTGTGATTGGCATGTCGGCCACCCTACTGCGCTGGTCATTTGGACAGTTGAGCGATCGCCAACGTCGCTATTTGCAGACCATCCACGACAGCGGCGAACATCTCCTGGCCCTGATTAACGACATTCTGGACCTGTCCCAGGTAGAAGCAGGGAAAGCCACCTTAAATATTAGTGAGTTTTCTATCACTAACCTGCTGAATCAAAGCTTGCGAACTCTGCAAGATAAAGCAGAATCTCAAGAAATTGAACTGATTAGCGAGATCAACATCACGGCAGCAGGCGATCGCTTTACTGCCGATCAGCGTCGTCTCAAGCAAATACTCCTCAATCTGCTCAGTAACGCGATTAAGTTTACCCCCGCAGGCGGGCAAGTGACCCTGCGGGCTTGGCTAGAGTCAGGCACAGCCATATTTCAGGTGGAAGACACAGGGATTGGGATTCCAGACCATCAGCGGCCTCTGCTGTTTCAAAAGTTTCAACAATTGGATACTTCTTACCAACGCAAGTATGAAGGCACAGGACTCGGACTGGCCCTAACTAAACAATTGGTAGAACTCCACGGTGGTTGGATTGATGTGGTTTCGACCGTGGGCTTAGGCTCTACCTTCACGGTGCATTTGCCTGCTCAACTGTTGCCTGTGGCTAGCGAGAGTCATCCCACCCATTTGAGTAACGGTAATTCGCAAGGTCGGATTGTTTTAATCGAAAGCCACGAAGAAAGTGCCATGTTGATCTGCGATCTACTGACAGCAGCGGGCTATCAAGTGGTGTGGCTTGTCGATGGCTCAACGGCAGTGAAGCAAATTGAAATTTTGCATCCAGTGCTCGTGGTAGCAGATATGCAACTGGCTGGAATGGATGGGTATGAGGTGATGCACTATCTACGCACTTCACCCACGACAAAATTCCTGAAAATCTTAGTGTTAACGGCTCGCTGCCCGGAGAAAGCCGATACTCACTATCTAGAAGCGGGTGCAGACGACTGTCTAGAAAAGCCTATTGAACCGGAGCAATTGCTCTATAAGGTAGCAGCCTTGATGGAATCAATTAATGCAGCTCAGAATGCGACTGAGACAGAAGCCTATACTCCCGAAAATGCTTCTATTCGTTAGCTGTTTCCCTCTGCTAAGGCTCGGACATGGCCGCAACGTTTAATCCTGTAATTGCATTGCTCCAGCATGGCTTAATTGTGTCTTGCCAAGCTCCAGTTGACTCACCACTCCATGAACCCAATGTAATTGCCGCGATCGCTCAAGCCTCGATCAATCAAGGTGCTGTAGCGGTTCGGATTGATACGCCTGCTCATGTTGCGGCTGTCCGCCAACGCATTACCGCCCCGATCATTGGCCTGTGGAAACAACAAATCCCCGGTTTTGAGGTGTACATCACGCCCCAATTTGATCACGCTGCCGCGCTCGCTGAAGCAGGAGCCGACATCATCGCCATTGATGCCACTTTAGGCGATCGCCCTAGTGGAGAAACGGTTGCTGATTTGATTGCCCGGATACATCAGGAGCTTGGCAAATTCGTGATGGCTGATGTGGATACCTTGGAGGCTGCGATCGTGGCTGCTGCCGCTGGAGCCGATCTGGTAGGAACGACGCTCTACGGCTATACCGCGTCAACGAAACAGCAGTCACCGCCTGGTTTTGACTTGCTGGCACAGATGATTCAAAAGTTAGAAGTGCCAGTGATTTGCGAAGGGGGCATTGCCTCTCCTGCAATGGCGCGGCAAGCGTTGGATCTGGGAGCCTACGCGGTGGTGGTAGGGACGGCGATTACGGGGATTGATCAGCAAGTTAAAGCGTATCGGTCTGTGTTTCCTTAAAAAAATGGTGCGTTCCTGGGAGGAACACACCCTACGAATTTGCTGGTTTGGTCGTTAGGTAGGCAGGTTGCCGCGTTGTAAAATCACCATGCCTGAGCCGACGACGGGGGTGCGGGCGATTAGTTTGCCTGTCGTGTCTGTAATTTCTAGTTTGGTGAAGTCGAGGGTTTTGGCTTTGGCGAGGACTTCACTGGCTAGCTGATCTTGCTGGGAGGTTTGCAAGCTGTACCAGCGATCGCTTAGTGCCACGGTCAGGCGGTTGCCAACTAAGTTGGTTTTGACTGACTGTACCAAGTCCTCAGCATACGGGTTCGTGACTTCGGCCACCTTGGCTTGGATCGAAGCCAGAATTTGCTCTTGAGGGGATAAAACAGGCTCAGGCGGTTCGATCGCTTCTGGTTCTGTTACCTCAATGGTTTCAGGTGCTTCGGGAGCAGCGAGATCCTGCGGCACTTCTGGCGCTTCAGCGATCGCAGGCGGTTCTGGTTCTACCACAACAGGCGCAGGTGCTTCTGGGGTGGTTGATTCCAGGGGTGGGGCGATCGCTACCGGAATTTCGGCTTCAGGAGCGCTCAGGTCTGGGGGTGCCGTCAGTTCTGCTGGAGGCACTCGCTGGGAAATGGGTACTTTGGCGACTTGGGGTGCCTTGGGTTGGCTGGGAGACAGAACTGAATTGATCGTCAGGACCAGGAATATCACGGTGGCGATCGCCAGGTTGGTCAAGGCTCGGTCGGACAGTTTCTCATTCAGGGAAGCAGGCAGACGGGTGCGGATTTGGGGCAGGGTTTTTGTCCACCACGCTTGTAAGCGTTCGATTTGGGGCTGGAGTTTTTCTAAGGCTACCGTTGCCCAGGTTTGCAGCTTAGCGAGGAAGGGGCGCGATCGCTCTAGCAGTTCCGCAATCTTCTCCTGAGCATTGGCGAGCTGAGGAGTCGTTGCGCCAGTCGATGGCGGCACTGGACCAGATGAAGTTTCCTGAGTTGAAGGAGTGGTTGGCGTAGATTGCTCTGAGGATTCAGTCTCCAGTTTTTCGGCTGCTGTCTCCAAACCCCGGATGGTCGTCCGTAGCACTTTGGCGCTCTGGGTTTTTAACACAGGTTTGACCTGCTCCCACTGCTGCTGCAAAGTTTGGGTAATTTGCTGCAAACTCGTCCCGCCCGTGCCACCAGAGTTGGTCGGGGTGGGTTGGCTCGGGGTTGGGGGGACAGGTGATGGTTGCTTCGGCTGCTCCTCTGACATGGCATCTCCCTCTAAGGCTACGCAAACCGCAGGAAACGCGGTAGATTCTTACGGGTGTTACCCAAAGCCTATCATTTCCTCCCTGGCAACCGATATTCTCTCAACGCTGTCGCTCTCTCCCTCCACACAACTATGAGCCTGAATCGCCGTCAATTTCTGGTTTTGAGCGGTTTAACAGGTGGTTTTGGTCTGGCTGTGTTGATGCAACGAACCTTTGCCGAATCCAGTGTCAAGCAGCCTTCTAGCCAACCATCTCTAGGGCAACCTCCCATCGCTAAACCAACCGCTCCGCTCCAAAGCGCCAATCCGCAGGTGGGCAAGGCGATCGCGCCTAAAGGTATGTTTGCCCCAGCCAGAGGCGATGTGCGGATTGCCGTGATTAGCGACTTGAACAGTCAGTATGGCTCCACGACCTACGAAGCCGAAGTAGACAAAGCGATCGCGCTAATTCCTGCTTGGCAACCCGATTTGGTGCTTTGCGGCGGCGACATGGTGGCAGGTCAATCAACTGCACTCTCCGATGCAGAAGTACAAGCGATGTGGGCAGGGTTCGATCGCCATATTGGGGCACCGCTCCGCCAAGCTAAACTGCCCTATGGCTTCACAGTTGGCAATCATGACGCGTCTTCGGCCTTGTCTGGCAATGGCACATTTACGTTTCAGCGCGATCGCAATCTGACAGCGGCCCATTGGAATAATCCCCAGCACAACCCAGGTTTACAATTTGTCGATCGTGCCAAATTCCCCTTCTACTACACGTTTCAGCAAAACGGCATTTTCTACCTAGTCTGGGATGCCTCTAGCGCCACCATCCGAGCGGATCAGTTGGCCTGGGTTGAGAAAAGCTTAGCCAGCCCTGCGGCCCAAAATGCCAAGTTACGCATCGCCATCGGCCATTTACCCCTCTATGCTGTGGCTGTGCGGCGCGATCGCCTGGGTGAAATTCTTGACCAACCCGACAAGCTGCGATCGCTTTTAGAGAAATATCGCGTTCACACTTACATCAGCGGCCACCATCACGCTTATTTCCCAGGACATCGCGGCCAGCTAGAACTGCTGCATACAGGTGCGATCGGTGCTGGCCCTCGACGCTTACTCAACAGCGATCGCGCTCCCCAAAAAACGCTGACGATTGTAGATGTGAAATTAGGCTCCGCTTCCACGACCTACACCACCTACGACATGACAACTCTCCAACTGGTCAGACAGCAAGATTTACCCAGACTAATTGTTGGACCCAATGGCTGGGTGCTCCGC